>JADDPU010000502.1 GCA_016781725.1 Rubrobacter sp.
CGGGGCCTCGCGGCCCCGGCCCGCGTACCTTCTGGCGCCGAATCTACTTCAGTAGCTTCTTGGCGGTCTTCTCGACCTGCTTGGCGCTCCCACCCTTCTTGCTGCTCTTCTTGCCCCCGGTGCCCTTGCCCTTGACGGCCTTCTTGACCTGCTTCTCGATTCCGGCCATACGGTTGCTTCACTCTCCCTTGTCCGCTAACCCTTGGCACTATTATTTCTACCCGCAGGGGATGCACCCGAAACACGCTACGGCGTGTGGTGTAATGGGGGGACGCGAAGGGCGGGAAGGCGAACGGGGGAGTATACGGGTGAAGCTGGCGGGGCGGATGGGGCGTTTGGGGACCGAGACGGCGTTCTCGGTTCTGGCGAAGGCGAAGGCGCTGGAGGCAGAGGGGCGCGACATCATCCACCTGGAGATCGGCGAGCCGGACTTCGACACGCCAGCCCACGTCGTCGAGGCCGGCTGCCGCGCCCTGCGCGACGGGCACACCCACTACACCCCGACCGCGGGCATCCCCGAGTTGCGCGCCGCCATAGCCGCCGACGTCGGCCGGAGCCGGGGGGTAGAGGTAGGGCCTGAGCAGGTAGTCGTCACGCCAGGGGGCAAGCCGATCATGTTCTTCGCCATCCTCGCGCTCGTGGACGAGGGCGACGAGGTGCTCTTGCCCAACCCTGCCTTCCCGATCTACGAGTCTATGGTCGACTTCGCCGGCGGGCGGCCGGTCTTCGTGCCGCTGCGCCAGGAGAACGGGTTCCGCTTCGACCTCGACGAGTTCCGGGCGGGCCTCGGCGAGCGCACGAAGCTGGTGATCCTCAACTCCCCCGCCAACCCCACAGGCGGGGTGCTCACGGCCGAAGACATCGCCGGGCTCGCGGAGGTTTTGCGCGAACGTCCCGACGTGTTCGTGTTGAGCGATGAGATCTACGCCCGCCTCATCTACACCGACTCCTTTGCGAGCATCGCCTCGGAACCGGGGCTCGGCCCCGACGAAAGGACCATCATCCTCGACGGCTTCTCCAAGACTTACGCGATGACGGGGTGGCGGCTCGGCTACGGCGTTATGCCCGTCTCCCTCGCCGAGCAGGTGGCGAAGCTGCAGGTCAACTCCAACTCCTGTACCAGCGCCGCCACCCAGCACGCCGGGCTCGCCGCCCTGGGCGGGCCGCAGGAGGCCGTCGAGAGCATGCTCGCCGAGTTCCGCGCCCGTCGGGACCTTATAGTGGCCGGCCTGAACGAGCTCGCCGGCGTCGAGTGCATAACGCCCCAAGGGGCCTTCTACGCCTTCCCGCGCGTCACCGGAACCGGACATTCCGCGGACGTGCTGGCGGATCTGCTCCTCGACGAGGCCGGGGTCGCAGCCCTCTCCGGCACGGCTTTCGGCCGCCACGGCGAGGGACATCTGCGCCTCTCCTACGCCAACTCGCGCGAGAACATCGCCCGCGCGCTCGAGCGGATGGGCGAGGTCCTCTCGCGAACGGCGGCGAGGTAAACCCAGAGAAGAGCGCGGACGCAAACTCGCCGGGGTCCGCTTCGGAGCACCTCAAGAGAGCACGCTCTGCGAGAGATTGTGCTCCCGGCAGATCTCTGGGCGGGGCGCTTCTCGCCTGTGGCCGCCTGCCGGCAGCACTGGAGCTTGAACTCCCTGGTGTGGTTTCTCCTTGGATTGGCCAATCTCTCCTCCTTGATCCGGATGTAACCCTACATCCAATCTCCAGAGAAGTTGACTTACGGAGTTGTCCGGTCGAATGGGTGCACCCCAGTCGCTACCCTGGCACGCCTGAGAAAGACCTATCCGAACTCTCAGGTGCAGAGTGTGAGTGCATACAGCCTCACCTACCCACTCCAAGAGCCGGCGGGAGGCCAAGGAGACACTCCTTACGCGAGCCGCTACCACGCACTCCAGTGAATAGCATCTCGGTCGATCACCACAAGAGCCCGGGCCCGCCGAGGCCCTGCCGCGGGATAGGGCGGGCCACCATCGTGTACGATGGTACGCGTTAGTTGCCGGTAGGCGATGGCGGGGGGAACCCGGGTAGTGGGCGAAGAGGCACGCGACCGGATCGCGCTCCCGGCGGTGATAGTTGGCGTCCTCGCGGTCGGCGCGTCGGCGGTTTTCATTCGTCTGGCGGAGGCTCCGGCTTTGGGGATCGCCTTCTGGCGGTGCGCCCTGGGAGCGTTGGCGCTCTTGCCGCTCGCCGCCTTCAACCGGGAAGGCGTACCGAAGGGGCGCGATCTCTGGATCGGCGCCGTCTCGGGGATAGCGCTTGGGGCGCACTTCGGGACGTGGATCGCCTCGCTCGAATACACGAGCGTGGCGGCGAGCGTGGTCCTGGTGAGCACCACGCCGGTCTTCGTGGCCGTGGCCGCCTATCCCCTGTTCGGCGAGCGCACCTCCGCGGTGTCCTTTGCTGGGATAGTGCTCGCGATCGCGGGTACTGCCGTCATCGCGGGCGGAGAACACTCTTCCGGCGGGGCTGCCTTTTTCGGCAACGTCCTGGCCCTCGTAGGGGCCGTCACGATGGGGGTCTACGTCCTGATCGGGCGCTCGTTACGCACGGGGGGCGTGGGCGCCCTCTCCTACTCGATCGTCGGCTACTCTGCCGCCGCGCTCGCCCTCTTGCTCGTCGCCCTCCCCTCCGGCGTCCAGTTGTGGGGCTACCCCGCGACTACGTGGTTCTGGCTGTTCGTCATAACGCTTGGGCCGCAGCTTTTGGGCCACACGGTCTTGAACTGGGCGCTCGAGTACGTTCGGGCCACAATCATCTCCGGCGCCATACTCGCCGAGCCGGTGATCGCCGCGCTGCTGGCGTGGCTGGTCCTCTCCGAGAGGCCGGGGTTGGCGACCCTGCTCGGTGGCCTCGTCGTCCTCGCGGGACTCTACCTGCTCCTGCGAGGCGACGGCGCGT
>JADDPU010000453.1 GCA_016781725.1 Rubrobacter sp.
ACCCGCAGCTCTTCTCGCTGGCCGCCTCGCCGTCGGCTATCTTCTGCAGCATGGCCGTCATGTCGCGGGGGGTGGTCCTGTTGTCCAGCGCGGGGACCGCCCCCCGCTCGCTGCTGACCTTCTGGTAGAGCAGCGTGTCTTTGGCCCCGAGAGAGCGGGCTACCTCGTTGACGTAGTCGGCGCCCCCGACGCGGCGTACGAGGGCGTTGGTGGCGACGTTGTCCGACTGGGTCATCATCAGGATCAAAAGGTCGCCCACTGTCTGCCTGGTCCCGGCCTCCTCCCACTGCAACCATCCGGCCCCTGCAGCCCAGTCTTCCTCCTTGATCTCGACCTGCTGGGAGAAGCCGAGTTCGCCCTGCTCAATCTTGCGGTACACGGCCACCATGACCGGAACCTTTATGATCGAGGCTGAGAAGAACTGTTCGTCAGGCCTGATCCCGTAGCCGTAGTCGCCCTTGAGGTCCCGCACGTAGACCCCGGCGATCCCGGGGTAGTCCTCTATCCTCTGGCGCACCTCCCCGAGAGCCTTCTCCACCCGCTCGCGATCCCCCTCCGGCACGCCGTCGGTAACCGGCTCGGTCGACGAGAACTCGGCTGGCCCCACGCTGGGCAGATCCTCCCGTTTTATCTCCGTCCGGCGGGGCTCGGGGACCTCGGCGGCGAAGACGTTCTTGGTGTAGAGGTAGTCGATGAGGTCCTTCGGCACCCCGGCCAGCGGGACCACGTCGTTGTCCGGGTAGTTGGGCTCGTCGGCGCGGATGGACTTCTCGGCTCTCCACGAGTCGCCGCTGCGCCGCACGAAGACTACAAAGTCCCTCCCCTCCCCCTCGGGCGCGACGCGCACCGAGGCCCAGGAATCGTCCATCTTGCTGCGGTAGACGTCCTTGAGGTTCTCGGGTCTTACCCCGGGAAGCTCGGCGGCCACGGCTACGTAGGCCGCGGCCTCGGGCGTGGGCTGCTCCGGGTCGGGAGCCGGTCTCTTCGGAGCCGGCTCTTCGGCCGGGGTCTTTTCGGGGTTGGCCTCGGCCGCTTCGCGCTCCTGCCCCGACTCCGCGGGTCTCTGCGAAGGCTCTTCCCCCCTCGCGGAGGGCCGGGAGCTGTCGGCGACGAGGGCGTCGTCCCAGGAGGTCCGGGCGGCGACGAACGAGATGCCGGCCACGAGCACCAGCGCGGCCGCCAGGAGGCCCCAGACCCACCGGCGCTGGCGCTTCTTGCGGCGCTTGGCGAACAGCAGCTTGCGGCGCGGGAAGAGGTTCAACGGCTCTTCCGCCGGTTCTCGCGGGCGCGGCGAGGCTTGGAGGTTCCTTCGGTCATCGGCGCTACTCTGGTACTTCGGCCCAGCCGGTGGTGTTGCCAGGGTCCGACCAGCCGGCGACCCGCGGGGCGTTGGTCTCGTAGTGAGGCGCGTTGTCAGGGACTGGCGGGTTGTAGCTGTAGGTGTACTCGTACAGGTAGCCGTCGCGCAGCACCTCGCTGTCCTTGGTCACCTTCTTGTAGGTGACCCACTTGATCCCCCGCGTGGTGTCCTCGAAGATCTTCACGGTGCGCATCTCGACCTTTTTGCCGGTAGGTTGGCCCAGGATCTGGGCGTTGAGGAAGCCCCTCTCATCCACCCACTCGCGGATGAGGATGTGCCCGCCTGTGTTGTTCTTGAACTTCATGTCCTGGACGCCGTAGCCGTACTCGTCCCCGAACCACACGGTCGCGTCGAAGCCAGGCTTGATGTAGGGCAACACCGCGTAGTGCGGGTGACGCTCGACGATCTCCAGCCCCGCGTAATTGGCGGCCATGTACAGCGTGGAGGAGACCTGGCACAGCCCTCCCCCGTTGGCGATGTCGACGCCGCCGTCGGAGAAGGTCTTTGCCTCCTTGTAGTCGAGCGACACCGTGTGCTCGATAAACGAGAACACCTCGCCCGGCGCCAAAACCGTGTTGTTCACTGCCCCGGCGGCCAGCTTCATGTTGAGTTTGCGGTTGGGGTTCGAGTCCCAGAGAAAGTCCGTCTGGTACTCCCCGATGACCTCCTCGGGCTTGTACTTCTGGACCTCGGCCGTGGTGACCTCGGGCTTGGGAGCCGGTCCCTCGGCGAGGGGTACCCGCCCGCTCATGCTCTCGAGCGCCCGGTCGAGGTTGGCGAGAGTCCCCTCCTTGTCGAGCACCCGCCCTTCTCTGGCCTCCTTGACCTCGACCTTGCCGGCGTCGGTCACTATAAAGCTGGCGTTCTGAGGCTCCCTGTCGAACTCGGCGGCAACCCTGTCCAGGGCGCTGGCGGCGGCCCGCTCGTCGTAGCCGGCCTCGAGGTCGACCCGCACCCCTCCAAGGTAAGCCCGCGAGACCTCAGAGAGGCGCTGCAAGACGTTCCCCCGGCGCCCGATGGCGTAAGCCTCGTCCACGGCGGCCGCGGCGTTGGACCTCACGCCGAGCTCCTCGCCGCTCAGGGTGAACCCCTCCTCCCCGGTGCCGAAAGTAATCTTCTCGAAGGTAGCGGCGGCGTCGCGCTCCACGACCCTGCGGGCTTCCTCCGGGGTCATCCCGCCCACGTCGACGGCGCCGACGCTGACGCCGCGCTGGATCTCATCCCCGCCGAGCAGCGCGTCCAGGGCGACGAACCCGGCCAGCAAGACGCAGATGGCCAGCGCGACGAGCGCGAGGCCACGCCTGCGGGCGTAGCGCGACCCCCGGCTCTTCCGCTTCGCGGCGGCCGCATTCCTGCGGTCGGATCTGCGGGCGGCGCGCGGTCCGCCCTGCCTGCTTATCTCTTTCAAGTATTCGCCCCTCCTGCGACACCGACCCGCGTCGCCGCTCTACCCGGATCCCTTCCGGTCGCGGTGACGCGCAGGCGCTAATTATCACGGCAAGCGGTCAAACCTTCAAGCTCCGCGGGGAAATTGGGCCCCG
>JADDPU010000191.1 GCA_016781725.1 Rubrobacter sp.
AACCCCTGCGCCAGGTGCCGCAAAGCCTCGTAGACCTGACCTTTAAGCGAGTCCCCGACGCTCCGGGCGTAGTCGGCGCTCTCCGCCAGCAGCGCCCGGACGCCCAGAGGATGATCCTCGAACGCCTCCCGCCGGAAGAACGCGAAGAAGTACAGGAACGCCCCGGCGTCGCCGCTCTCGACGAGGGCGGGCAGGTCCACTTCGTAGAAGCGGTCGAGCTTGTGGGCGGTGTCGCGGTGGTAGAGCCGCCAGTGCCGGCCGTTGGTCAGGATGCCCCACTCGGTGCCGGCGTGCTGCATGTAGAATGAGATCTGGTAGGAGGGGTTCTTGTTCGAGAAAGCGTCACGGCCGCTTCCCCTGCCCTTCAGCGAGACGTCCAGCGGCCTCTCCCAGAACTTCGCGTCCCCGACCGCGAAGGCCCTCCCGCGCAGCAGCTCGTCGGTGAGCGCCGTGTCTTTGTTCGCCTCCCGCGAGGCCGCGTCGCGGTAGAGCACGTAGTCCGGGCGCTTCGTGCCCTCCGGGGTCAGCAGCGCAGGCTGGACCTCGTAGGTCCCCTCGTGGCCGAGGAGGCGCAGCACGGGCCGGACGAGGTCCTCCTCCGTCTGCGCCTCGTTCGCGCTCGGCATGAAGTCCTCCAGTACGCGGGCCACCTCAGCCATCTTCTCCGCCGCCTCGCCTCCGAGCGCCCGCCAGTCCGGTCGTTCGGGCAGGGTGGCATTGAGGTAGTGATCCGAGAACAGGCCGTGGTTGCGGTGGGGCCGTTCCGCTGATTGCGCGGTCTGCATGGGACAAGTATAAGGGCCGGGGTCCTTCGGGGCTCCGGCCCTCTTCTCTAGCGTCCTCGACCTTCGATCTCGCGCCCCCAGGATGTTACCGGATCGTTACCGGGGCTTTGCGGGCGTGTTACGGTCCTCGCCTAGACTGGGGTCTCGCAAGCTACGGAGAGGCCGCGTTTGGCCCGAGCGCCGGGCGTGGCCGGAAGCGGGGATCTCGTGAAAAATCCGCCGCCGAGGCACCCGGTGTTGGCGCTGCTTGCGGCAGAACTTGCCTGCGTGGGGGCCCGGGCACTCACCGGCAGCATCTGGTGTTGTCTTGGGGCAGTAATCTCTGGCGTCGCGCTGGTCGTGATGGTGCTGTTCGGGGGAGATTAGCGCCGCGCTAAGGGCGCGGCTACCAGCGCCGGGTGAGGTAGTAGGCGAGGAGCAGGACTCCTACGACGACCAGGACCAGCAGCACAGCGAGGATCACGAAGGGCACTACCGCCGCCCAACGAACCGACCCTGCGGGGTCCCCGACGCTCGCCTGATCCGGCCGGGGGCCGTGGTAGCCTCGCGGTCCGTCTTTACACAGTCTGCGCGCCGCTTCTCCTGGTCCACGCAGGCTATCCTACACTGCTTGCGGTCCGTCCGCAGTCCACCCTCGTGCCATGCTGCGGGTATAAACTGCTGCGGAGTCGTCCGAGAGCGGAGGAGGAGAGCTTCTTGAAGGTTCTGGTGGCGGGGGCGCACGGCAAGACGGCGAGAAGGCTGGTCAGGATGCTCATCGAGGACGGCCACGAGGTTCGCGGGCTCGTCCGCAAGGAGGAACAACTCCCCAACGTCGAGGCCGACGGCGCCGAGCCCGTGTTGTGCGACCTCGAATCCGAGACGGTCGAAGGGGGCATCGGGGCCGCGGTCGAGGGCTGCGACGCGATAGTCTTCGCGGCCGGCGCGGGGCCGGGGAGCGGGGCCGCCCGCAAGGAGACCATGGACTTCGGCGGCGCCGCCAAGCTCGTCGAGGCCGCCGAGGCGCGCGGTGCCCGCCGCTACCTGATGCTCAGCTCCATGGGCGCAGGCGACCCGGAGGCGGGATCTGAGGCGATGCGCCCCTACCTCCGCGCCAAGGCCCGCGCCGACGAACGCCTGCGGGGCAGCGGCCTCGACTACACCATCGTCAGGCCTGGGAGCCTCACGAACGAGGAGGGAACTGGCAGGGTCGAGGCCGCCGAACACCTCGGGAGGCGGGGTGAGATCCCGCGCGAGGACGTGGCCCGTATCCTCGCCACGGCGCTGGAGAGCCCTAATACCTCGGGCAAGACGTTCGAGGCCCTGGCCGGGGATACCCCGATCCAGGAGGCTCTCGCCAGGCTCTAGGTACGTGAGGACCCCGCAGAGGATCGGGAAGGCGGTCGCCGCGGCGGCGCTGGCCGGCGCGGGCGCGCTCCTGTATGCCAGGGAGGTCGAGACGCGCAGGGTCGAGGTCGTCCGCCTGACGCTCACCCTGCCGCGGCTGGCCCCTGAGTTCGACGGCTACCGTATCGTCCAGATCGGGGACCTCCACCTCGACGATTGGACCAGGCCGGGACGGCTCAACCGGATCGTGGAGAAGGTCAACGAGCAGCGCCCTGACCTGGTCGCCATAATGGGCGACTTCGCCAGCTACTCGGCCAGGCGCCTCGACGCGGGGCTACTGGTCGGCGCGCTCCGGCGCCTCTCGGCGCCGGACGGGACTCTCTCCATACTCGGCAACCACGACTACCTGACCGGCGTGGAGCTGGTGCGGCGCTGCGTGCGCGAGGGCGGCGTCACCGAGTTGCTCAACGAGGTCTACACCCTCGAGCGCGGCGAGGCCCGGTTGCACGTCGCCGGGGTCGACGACGTCATGGAGGGGAGGAGCCGCCTCGACCTTATCCTAGGGCGGCTGCCTGAGGAGGGGGCGGCGATCCTGCTCGCCCACGAGCCGGACTTCGCCGACGTGGCTGCCGCCACCGGACGCTTCGACCTGCAGCTCTCGGGCCACTCGCACGGCGGCCAGGTGCGCCTGCCGCTCTTTACGCGCCTCATCCTGCCCCCCTTCTCCCAGCGCTATACGAGCGGGCTTTACGAGGTGGGGGAGATGGCCCTCTACACCAACAGGGGCCTGGGTACCGTCCACTCGCGGCTCCGCTTCCTCTGCCGCCCGGAGATCACGGTCCTCACCCTCAGCCCGGACCAGAGGAAGGCAGCCGGCTCTCTCACGGCTGAAGCCTAACGCGTCCCGCAGTCGAGAACCCTGGGCTCCGCGCGGACGGAGATGGGCCTCCGGTGGTTAGAATGGGTGTAATGGACCATCGATACGTTTGGCGTGGATGATCTTCGGCAGGAAGAGGCCGCCGCTCGTCCCCGACCCCGGCCAGCGGGTGGAGCTGCTGGCCGAGGACGGCTCGCGCCTGAAAGGATTTCGCGCCGTCTCCGCGCCCTACACGACGGAGAAGGGTGGTATCGCGGTCCGGGTGGCCACCGAGGAGGAGTACGAAGAATCCAGGAGGGAGGGTCGCCGCGCCGTCAGCATGGCCTGGGCCGCGGAGAAGGTGATCGTGCCGCCGCCGCCCTGGTGGCGGTGGCAGCGCTGGCTCACCAGGTAGGACGCTCAGGGGGTAAGGGCGGCGGCGGTGGTGGGACGGTCTCGCTCACCGTTCGGCCTGCAGGTCGTGGATCTCGTGGTGCACCTCCCGGAGGGCCGGGTAGATGCGGCGGTACACGCGGCGGAAGGCGTCGTCGTAGAGCGGAACCTCCTCCGAAACCGGCTCGACGGGCGTCTCCGCGTAGCGCAGCTCCCCGAGCGCCGAGGGGAGGTCCGGGTAGACTCCGGCTCCTATCCCGCCCAGGATGGCCGCGCCCAGGCTCGTGGCCTCCTCCACGCCCAACACCGTGATAACCCGGTCGAACACCGTCGCCTTGATCCGCATGAGCAGCCGGTTCTGGACGCCGCCGCCGATGGCGTAGATGGCCCGTAGATCCTCCACCCCCGCGTGCTCCAGAAGCGGTTCGAGCGAGTTCCGGGAGGCGAAGGCGAGCCCCTCGAGCACCGCCCGGAAGAGGGCGCCGCGCCCGACGTCGGCGCTCAGGCCGACGAAGGCGCCGCGCGAGCGGGGGTCGTCGTCGGGTGGGTTCGCGAGGCGCAGGTGGGGCAGGAAGAAGGCGCCCAGAGACCCCGGCGGCACCCCTTCGGCCTCGGTTATCAGCGCGTCGTAGTCCGCCCCGCCGCCCAGAGCATCCCTGAACCACTCGACGCTGGCGCCCGAGGTGTACTGGCCGCCGAAGACGTAGTACTGCCCGGCGACGTGGGCGCCCTGGGCGTAACCCTGGCGCCCGACCTCGGGGTTGGTGAGCGGGCGCTCCAGCGGCAGGAAGATCGCCTCGGCGGTGCCTAAAGAGTTGAGCATCGTCCCCGTCTCGGTGACGCCGGCGGCCAGCGCCCCGCAGACGTGGTCGTGGCCTCCGACCGCCACCCGAGCGCTCTCGGGCAGCCCGGTCTGCCCCGCCGCCTCCGGGGTGACGGGACCCAGGGGCGAACCGCCCCGGCGCAGGGGCGCGAAGAGCCCCGAAGGGATGTCCAGATCCTCGAGCAACCCCCAGGCCCACTCGAGCCTGTGCAGGTCGAGGGCGAGGGTGCGGGAGGCCAAAGAGAAGTCCGTGGCCGGAACACCGGAGAGGCGGAACGCCATGTAATCTGCGACGTTGAGCCAGGTGGTGGTGCGGGCGAAGGCTTCGGGCTCGTTCTCCTTAAGCCAGAGCAGCTTGCAAAGCCCGAAGATGGGCTGCAGCGAGAGGCCGGTCAGGGCGAAGAGGGGCTCCCCGCCGAGGTCGCGGCCCAGCCGCTCGGCCTGGGGCCGCGAGCGCCCGTCGAACCAGGCGATGACCTCGTGGGTGGGCCGGCCGTGGGAGTCGAGGGGCACGGCAGCCTCGGCGAAGCTGGCGACGGCGACGCCGGCGACGCGGCGCGGGTCCTCGAGCCGGTCCGTGACCCCGCGCAGCGTCCTGGCGAAGGAGGCCCACAGCTCCTCAGCGTCGTGGTGGGCCCGTCCCGGCCTCGGGTAGCGGGTTGGCGTCGGCGAGCTGGCCCGCGCCACCGTCCTGCCGCCCCGGTCGAAGGCTACCGCCTTTATGTTCGTCGTGCCGACATCGGCCCCGATCAGGATCGGTTCTGCGCTCATCCGACCTCTCTAGAATGGATACACGACCAGTCCCAGGGCGCCGAGGGCGTACCAAACCCCGAAAGCCATGCTCATGACGCCGAGCACGGGGGCGCCGCGCTCGAAGTTGCGCGCTATGGGACCGCCGGCTATGACGAGCCCGAAGGCCGTCGAGAGCAGCGCCATCGAGACGGCTGTGCCGGCCGCGAAGAGCAGCAGTGCTCCGGTCGCATGGATCTTATCCGAGATGGTAGAGAGCAGGAGCAGCGTCAGCCCGCCCGAGCCGCCGATGCCGTGCACCAGTCCGACGCCGTAAGACGACAGGGGCGTGCGCCGCGGGACGGGGTGGGCGTGCCCGTGCGAGGTGTCTTCGGCGTGGGAGTGGACGTGACGGTGAACCTCGCCGCCGTCGTGGGTGTGAGCGTGGACGTGGTAGAAGCCGCGCCGCCACCGGAGGAGCAACCTTGCGGCCAACAGCACGATGATGCACCCGATGGCGAACTCGGCGATCTGGCCCACTATCTCGGGCAGATACCGGTTGAGCAGCACCAGCGGCAGACCGACGAGCACAAGGGTGGTTCCGTGCCCGAGCCCCCAGAGAAAGCCCATGACACCGGCCTTCCGCACCTGCTCCCTCTCGGAGGCGATGAGCGTCGTGACCGCCGCCAAATGGTCGGGGTCGCTCGCGTGCCGCAGGCCAAGGAGCGCGCTGATCAACAGGATGACCCAGGGGCTTGCCGGGCCGTGCATGAAGCCTTCGAGCCAGCCGTCTATCGCGCCCACGCTCTCCTCCTATCGCTCTTCTCGCAGGGCCGCCCGCACGAACTCTCGGTCGTGCTCCCAGGCGAAGTCCGTCCCATCGACCTCGCCCGCGGAGATCCAACGAACCTCCGCAACGTCGTCCGCCGGGCGCGGCGCGCCCTCCACTATACGCGCCCTAGAGCCTAGGGTGAGCACCCAGGCTCTGATTTTGCCTGGCGCTTTTGGGTAGGTCTAGCCTTCCTCGCGCGAGGCGGCGAGGGTGGCGACGCGCGGTGCGACCAGCTCGGCGAGCTCGTCCAGCAGCCGCTCGTCCTCGTCCGTGAAGGCCCCGACGGTGTCCGAGTCGATATCGAACTGGCCGACTATCTTGCCGCCGTCCCGGATCAGGACCACTATCTCCGAACGGGTGTGGATAGAGCAGGCCAGGTAGTTCTCGACCTCGCGCACGTCCTCGACCACCTGGTTGCGGTCCTCGGAGACCGCCGTGCCGCAGACACCTTCTCCGATGCCTATGCGCGAGTGGTCCGCCGGCGCGGTCGCGGGCCCGAGCACGAGGGTATCACCTACGAGCAGGTAGATGCCGCTCCAGTCCCACGAGGGATGCGCCTCGTGCACCCTCCGCACTACCTCCTCGAGTACCTCGTCGTCCGGCGCGTCCGAGGCCACAAGCCCCTCGACCTCGTCCCTGAGGCTCTGCAGCAGCTCCGTCCTCTCACCCATCGGCCACTCCTTTCTACGATTGATATGCACTCTGGTAATGATACCCGGCAGTCCGCCGCGGGTCCGGTGGGCGGTTCACGTCGGGGTCGAGGTTCCGGACGAGCACACCCACGGTCGTCCGGTCGACCTCCTCTCGGCCGGCGGCATCGCGCTCCAACCCGGAAGTCTGTGCACGTTGCACAAAGACCCGGACCCCGTCTTCCCCTAACATGGACGCCCAGGCCCCGGACCTTAGGGGCGCCGCGCGACGTTCCGAATTAGAAGGGTTTGGCGGTGGGTTCGATCCGGTCGAGGTTCGTAGCGCTTGCGGGCGGCCTCTCGGTGCTGCTTCTTCTGGCGTCGTGTGGCGGGGGAAGCTCGGGTGGCGGGGGGCAATCGGGGGGCACCCTGACGGTACTCGCCGCCTCCTCGCTCGCCGACGCCTTCGGAGAGCTGGCGAAGATCTTCGAAGAACAGAACCCCGGTGTGATGGTCAAGCAGAGCTTCGAGTCGAGCTCGACGTTGCTCACCCAGATCCAGCAGGGCGCCCCCGCCGACGTGTTCGCCTCGGCCTCGGAGGAAGAGATGGACACCGCTGCGCAAGACGGCCTCGTGCAGGGGGAGCCCCGACTCTTCGTAAAGAACCGCGAGGTCGTCATGGTGCCCGCGGACAACCCCGCGGGCATAGAGCGTTTCCGGGACGTCGCCGAGCCCGGTGTAAGGCTCGTTCTGGCCGAGGAAGGGGTGCCGGCGGCGGACTACGCCATCGAGATACTCGGCAAGGCCGACGAGGAGTACGGCTCAGGCTTCAAGAGGGACGTGCTCTCGAGCGTGGTCTCGCGGGAGGCCGATGTCCGGGCTTCCGTAAACCGGGTGGTCGTAGGGGACGCCGACGCCACCTTCGGCTACGCCAGCGACCACACGCCAGACATAAGGAACCGGGTAGAGGTAATACCGATACCGCCCGATTTGAACATCATAGCGACCTACCCGATAGCCGCCCTAAAGGACGCGAAGGAGCCGGATCTCGCGCAAGCGTGGGTGGATCTGGTGACGAGCAAAGAGGGACAGCGGGTGCTCGATAAGTGGGGATTCGAGCCCGCGGCGTGAAGGGGCGAGCCAGAGGCGGCCTCCTCGAGCGGCTCCTTGGGGGGGGGGACGCGCTCGCCTCGGGGGCGGCCGTCGCCGCGCTCGGGCTGCTCGCCGGCTTTATAAGCCTGCCGATAATAAGCCTCTTGCTGTGGACGGTAAACGAGAACTCCTGGCAGGCCATGGCCACCCCCGAGGCGAGGGACGCCCTGCTCTTGAGCATCAGGACCACCTCAACCTCCATGTTGATAATCGTCCTAGTGGGCACCCCTGCGGCCTACGTCCTGGCGCGAAAAGACTTTCCCGGCAAGCGCCTGGTGGACAGCCTCATAGACATACCGGCGGTCCTCCCGCCTTCGGCGGCCGGCATCGCGCTGCTGCTGACGTTCGGCAGGTTCGGGCTGGCGGGCAGGTACCTGGAAGCGTTCGGAATACAGATCACCTTCACGACGGTTGCGGTGGTGATGGCCGAGGTGTTCGTCGCGGCCCACTTCTACGTGCGCCAGGCTACCGTTGGGTTCTCCCAGGTAAGCCGGGACATCGAAGAGGCGGCCAGGGTGGACGGGGCCGGCCGCTTCGGCACCTTCGTGAGGGTGACGGTGCCGCTGGCCTTCCCCGCGCTGGTGGCGGGCGCGGTTATGGCGTGGGCCCGGGCGCTCGGGGAGTTCGGCGCCACGGTCGTCTTCGCCGGCAGCTTCCAGGGGGTCACCCAGACCGTCCCGCTTGCGATCTTCGCCGAGTTCCAGACCAACATCGACGCGGCGGTCGCCCTCTCCGTAATGGTCCTCGGCTTCGCCTTCAGCGTGATCCTGGCGGTCAGGTACCTCACGAACCGCCAAAATTACTAGCCTGAGATTCCGTGCCCGAATCTCCAAAGATGGCGAAAAGACCAGCATAGAAGAGATAATGGTGGCATGAAGTAGGGGGAGCATCCTTCTTGAGAAGGTAACTAACCGTTTATTGGACGTTGCAGGCGTTGCACAAATAATCGGCAAGGAGGAGGGGGCTAGAACAAGCCCCCTTCGCGGCTGCGCGAGTACAGTTGTGGTTAACTACGGCTTAGAGGTTAGGGACGGGCGCATCTCTCGGTTACGTTGGCGCGTAGGCACCAAGAGAGTGCCCGTTACCCTACTTCCCCTTCTTGCAGGGCATACGGCGGACGTGCGGCTTGATGCGCTTTCCGCCGTTGTTGTGCCCCTTTACGTGATGGTATTTCCTCGGACGAGGTTTGGCCATCTCGATAAGAACCTCCTTTCTTTTGGTCTACGCAGTCCGTACCTCCAACAGAAAGGGTAGCAGAATTTCTTGCTTTGCGTATGACAAAGAGGTACCATCTCTGTATGACAGAGATTAAAAGATCTAGTTCCCCGATGGATTTCCAAGCTTTAGCCCTGTTCACGGCGGATCACGCGGCGGTAGAGAACGGAAAGGTCTACGTAAACGGGGGCTTCTGGGATACTATCCGCCAGCCCTCTTACCCAGCGCAGGTGGCGATCGCGCTCGTGGCGGTCATTAAGGTGCCTTCCAGAGCGTTCCTTGAGAATCACCGGGTTACAGTGGAAATGGTAGACGCTGACGAAGAGCGTTTGCCACTCAGGATCGATGGCGACGTAAGGGTTGGGGCTGCCCCCCATATGAACCCGGGCGAGCCGTCTACTTTACCCTTGGCCTTTCCGCTCCATGGCGTGTATCTGGAGCGAGCGGGCGACTACTGGTTCGTCCTGTCCGTTGATGGTGACGAGATAGGCCGTTATCGTATTCGTGCCCTTCATACAGTACCAGTTCCGCAACTACCTTTCGACGCCCCTGACGGCGACGATGCCGAAGAAGAGTAGACCACTAAACCTAGATGATTTTGACGCTATTGATTGGGACGCCGAGGACGACCCCACCGGAAACCACGCGCATTGCGCCGAGCACGGTATAGATGAGCACGTGGTGGACGAGGTTCTAAGGGGCGATTGGGTGGATGTCGAACTACCGGTAGACACGGCTGAGTTCGCTATCGTCGGCCCAAACGCGAAGGAGAATTTCATGTGGACTCTACTCTTCGATACGTCTTGGAAGCGAGGAGACTGGCTCCGCCCAGTGACCGGATGGGATGCAAGGCCTAAAGATATTGGAGAATGGGAAAGAGTGACAGGAAAACGATGGAAGGGATCGGGGCAAAGGGGAAGGAGGCGAAGATGAGCGAAGAAAGGCGTAACAACGAAATCGCTAGGCGGGAGAGAGCGCAGGCCCATGCGGGAGAGGTGGTTCCCGGATCCGGCAAGCGTGGCAAGCCACGTCGTATGGCGCAGATGGTGTCTGTGCGCCTAGACGGGGAGCTTGTTAGCAGGTTACGGATCATCGCCACACAACGAGGCGTTACCGTTAGTGATCTTTTACGGGAGGGTGCGGAACTGATCATAGGGGATGCGTATGCTAGTGCCCAGCCACGGATGCGTTTCACGGTTTCGGGTGCGAAGGAGTGGCTCCCTACGACAACGGACAGGGAACTCGCAGCTCACTGAAGGCAACGTTTGGGTTGCTCCTTGCTGTGGGTTCTCTGCCTGGCGCTTCACTAGCGATCTTCGGGATGTGTTCTTTGGCGGGTTCATAAACAACACCTCACCCTTCAACACCGTAAGCAACTACCTCGCGAAGCTAGAGTTTGCGGACACCCTCAGAGTTCTC
>JADDPU010000482.1 GCA_016781725.1 Rubrobacter sp.
CCGTATGACCCCCCGCCGGCCACGCCGGCCTGCTCTCATCTCTCTAGGGGCTCAAACCTGGTGCAGAGGGGCGCGTCGTCCCCCTCCTGACACCTACCTCAGCAGCTTCGGTAGCGCCGCGAGCGAGCCGCAACACGCCAGCGCCAGCGCGGCCCCGGCCAGCGCGTGGGCGCCACCTTCGGAGACCAGGAGTGCTGCGAAACCTGCGACGACGCTCGCCCCGTAGTAGAGGTTGCTCGTGCGCCGATGCGTGCCGGTGGTTGGGGTTATCCGCTGGTAGATGTGCTCCCGGTGCGCGAGGAAGATATTCTTGCCCGCCCCCGTCCGCAGCCGCCGGACGAGCGTGTAGGCGGTGTCGAAGAGGTAGGGCGTGAAGACCAGAACGCAGGCGGCGAAGCCCAAAGGCGTCCACCCTTCCGCCTGCGGCACCGGAGCGTAGAGCGCCACGGCCGCGAGGCCGAAGCCCAGAAAGTACGCCCCAGAGTCCCCTATAAAGATGGAGGCTGGGCTTATGTTCCACACCAGGAAACCCGCCGTCGCCCCGGCGAGCGCCGGCAGGAACCATCCCGCCTGCCCGGCGAGCGGGGCCAGGAAGAGGACGTTGACGAGCGCAACACCCCCCGTAAAGCCGTCTATGCCGTCCATAAAGTTGAAGGCGTTGGTCAGGGCCACGATCCAGAGCACCCCGACGAAAAACGTAGCGATCCCCAGGGCCCCGGGCGCCTCCGAGATGATGCGGGGCGGGTAGAGGAGCAGGAGTCCCGAGGCGAGGAGCGTCTGGGCTGCGGCCTTGGCGCCGAAGTGTAAATGGCCAAGGTCGTCGGCCAGCCCGACGCCCCACATCAGGGCGGCCGCAACGAGCAAGGGCCACGCCTCCCCGAGGGGCTTCCCGAAGATCAGCAGCGCGACGCCGACGAGGGTCCCGAAGAAGATGGCGACCCCGCCGAGCCTGGGCGTCGGGACCTCGTGCGAGCTGCGAAGGTTCGGCACGTCGAGCAGGTTACGGCCCACGGCGAAGCTCGCTAGCAGCGGCGCGAGCGCGCCCGAGACGAGAAAGGCGGCCCCGCCGGCGAGCACTGCGCCGTTCACTGGCGCACCAGCCCGAGCTCCCGCAGCCGGGCGACCTCGAGGGCGACGCCCTCCCGGAAGGGACGCGGCGCGTACCCGAGGTCCCGCCCGGCCTTCTCGTAAGGGTAGGCCTTGTCCTCCCGCAGCCTCATCACCTGCTCGGACCCGATGGGAAGCGGGAGGTGAAGCCGCTCCGCCGCGGCGAGGGAGCGTCGCACGGGCTCGAGCGGCAGCTTGACGATGCGCGGCTTTTTGCCCAGGGCGGCTGCGGCGGTCCTGACCAGCTCCAGGTAGGCCGATGGCTCCGCGCCGGGCAAATCGTAGCTCTGCCCCACGGCCACCGGCCGCACGAGGGCCTCGTAGACGCCCCTCGCGCAGTCCTGGTAGTAGACCGGCTGCCAGAGGTTCTCCCCCGAGCCGAACATCGGGAAGACGGGCGAGCGGTCCAGAAAGCGGAGCAACCGGTGCACGTTCTTGTCCAATTCGGAGCCGTAGATCATGGTCGGCCGCACGATGGTGTACGCGAGCCCGCTCTCGCGCACCAACTTCTCCATGCGGAGCCGGGGACCGGAGCGGGACTCGTAGGCCGAGTGCGCGCTCGTGCTGCCTACCATCACGAGCCGCTCGACCCCCGACCGGCGGACAGCCTCCAGAACCCCGGGAGTGTGTTCTATGCCGGCGACATGCACCAGAGCCTCGGTCCCGGCGAGCGCCCGGGAGAGGGACGCCGCATCCCCGGCGTCCCCCCGGACTACCTCCACCCGCCTCCCTTCGAGCCGCGAGGCGTTCGCGCTACCCTCGCGGACCATACAGCGGGCCTCGTGGCCCTCCGCGAGCACCAGGTCAAGGAGCGCGCCGCCCAACAACCCCGTGCCCCCCGTGATGAGGACCCTCATCCGGTCGCCGTCGGACTACCCGGGGTCTTGGGCCCCGACGGCCATGTCTCGGGCGGTCCGGTATGGGAGCTAGGGCTTCCGCGTACGGGAGACGCTCTTCCCCGATCCTCAGCCCGTTTGCTCACCACCTTCGGAGGGCGACGTCTCACCGGCTTTGAACAGCGTCACAGTTCGAGCCCGATTTCGCTCCTCCTTGCGAACGTATTCGATCTGGGCTTGCTGGCCCGCCTGTATATCCGCCGGCTCCGCCTCTTCGCCGCCCAGAGTAATCTTGGCCTCCTTCCTGAGCCTGAAGACCATTATGTCCTTGGCGCCTTTGGCTTCCCTGCTCGGTTCAAGGACGATTACCCTGCTCTGGTCCCCTTTTACCTTCGTGATCTCTCCGAGCGCTATCTTGGCCTCAGCCCGCTTCTTCTTCTTCTTTTTCTTGCCGCCATCGCCGTCCCCCTGTTGTTTCTTCGCCTCGTCGGACGAGCCGCCGTTCTGGGAGGCGTCGTCCGACTGCTGGGCCCCGCCGCCGCATCCCGCGAGAAACACCACGAGCAAGACGAAGGCGACCAAAAAGGGCGCAGTCAGTGGTCTCCTAAGGTGCATCCAATCTCCCTTTGTTCTACTGCACGTCCTGTCGCGCCAAACTATCAGATCCGTCGCCAGATTACCAACGGGGTCGAGCCTCGGCCGACCACCAGTTGGTCGAGGGGATTACCGCCTCAGGGGGCCGCTTTGAAGCCGGGAGCGCAAGGGGGCCTCTCCGGTATCGCCAACCCACTCCTTCCAGAGCGCAGAATCCCATAGAGGGTAAGGGATGGATTCCTCCGGGGGAGGATCCTCGATGAGCCTCCGGGCGCAGTAAAGCCAGAAGGAGGCGTACCCGCC
>JADDPU010000496.1:0-1620 GCA_016781725.1 Rubrobacter sp.
AGACCGGCGTCTTCGAGTACCTGGCCATAAAGAGCGCCCAGTGGGGGAAGGCTCGCCCGGGAAGGATCCTGATACTGCTCTCCCTCGTCACGGCCGTCCTCTCCGCCTTCCTCGACAACGTGACGACGGTTATCTTGATGGTCCCGGTCACGTTCCTGATCGCCGATGCCCTGGAGACCTCCCCGATGCCTTTCCTGCTGACGCAGGTTATGGCCTCGAACATCGGCGGGGCGGCCACCCTCATCGGCGACCCACCGAACATCCTGATCGGCAGCGCCGCCGGCCTCACCTTCTTGGATTTCGTGGTGCACCTCACGCCGGTAGTCCTCCTCACGGTGCCCGCCGTGCTGGCCGTCCTGTACCTGATGTTCCGCAGGGAGTTGAGCGTGAGCAGGGACGCCGGCCAGATCATCGCAAGCATGGACGCCGCCGCGAGCATCCGGGACCGAGTGCTGCTCAGGAAGTCGCTGATCGTGCTCGGCGTCGTAATCCTCGCCTTCTTCTTGCACGGCGCCCTGCACCTGGAAGCCGCCACCATAGCGCTCCTCGGCGCGGCCGCCCTGATGCTCTACGCGAGGAGCGACGTGGAAGAGGTGCTGCGCGACGTGGAGTGGCCGACGCTATTGTTCTTCGTCGGGCTCTTCGTCCTCGTGGGCGGGCTAGAGGTTACCGGGTTCGTTGGCGCCATAGCCGAACTCCTCACCGGGGTGGGCCCCGCGACCTCCGCGACGACGGCCATCGTGGTGATCTGGGGCAGCGGGCTCGCGTCCGGAGTCGTGGACAATATCCCGTTCACGGCCACCATGATCCCGGTGATACGGGACCTCGCCGAGGCCCAAGGACTCTCAGAAGCCCAGACGCAGCCCCTGTGGTGGGCCCTAGCCTTGGGCGCCGACTTCGGCGGCAACCTCACCCTCATCGGCGCCTCCGCGAACGTTGTGGTCGCCGGCATGAGCGAGCGAGCCGGACGGAGGATCTCCTTCATCAAGTTCACGCTGTACGGTATCCCCGTCACCCTGGTGTCCCTGGCGATAGCCACGGTCTACGTCTTGGGGCGATATTACTTGTAACCTCCGGGTTTGAAAAATCTAATCCGATCCTAAGACGGTTCAAAAGCGACTCTAATGCTGAGGGTATGGAATGGCGATCCCCGGTGTGACGAGTACACCTACAACGCTAGGCTAGGCTTACTTTTACCTTCGTACTCGGTTCTCGGCTAGCGTGGGCGAGAGGCTCCCCTGAGTATCGTCCAACCCACCACCCCGGCAATCAGTGAGGCGGCCAGTATGCCGAGCTTAGCGGCTTCCACCAGGGAGCCCTCCGAGAAGGCTAGATCGGAGATGAACAGGCTCATCGTGAACCCGATCCCCGCTAGCCAAGCTGCCCCGTAGACGTGACGCCAGCCGATCCCGGCTGGCAGCTCCGAGAGGCCGCTCTTCACCGCGAGCCAAGCGAACAGGGTGATGCCCAACTGCTTGCCCAACACGAGACCTGCCACGATCCCCAGGGCGACGGGGTTGGTGAGCGCCTCGGCTATGCCCCCGCCCAGCGACACGCCCGCGTTGGCCAGGGCGAAGAGGGGCATGATCGCGAAGACCACCCAAGGGTGCAGGGCGTGCT
>JADDPU010000496.1:1726-2736 GCA_016781725.1 Rubrobacter sp.
CCTCTCGAAGCGCTCCAGGATGTACCTGCTACGGTCGAGGAACGCTCCTGGGTTGATGAAGGAGACGGCGGGCACCGTGAACGCTAGGAGCACCCCGGCTATGGTTGCGTGGACCCCAGAGAGCAGGAAGCAAAGCCACAGCCCTACCCCCAGCACGGCGTAGACCAGCGTCCTGCCCACCCCGATCAGGTTCGCCGCGACGAGGGCCGCGAGGAAAGCCGCCCCGACTCCGAGCGCTCCCCACGAAATCTCCGAGGTGTAGAAGAGGGCGATCACCAAGACCGCCACTATGTCGTCCACTATGGCAAGAGCCGTCAAGAACACCTTGAGGGCCACCGGCGCCCTCTCGCCGAGCAGGGCCAAGACACCTAGGGCGAAGGCTATGTCGGTGGCCATGGGGATGCCCCAGCCGGCCGCGCCGTCCGTCCCGGCGTTGATGGAGACGTAGATGACAGCAGGCACCACGGCCCCGCCCAGGGCGGCGGCCACGGGCAACGCCGCGTTGCGTATGGACGACAGTTCCCCGACGAGCACCTCGCGCTTGATCTCGAGCCCCACCACCAAAAAGAAGACGGCCATGAGCCCATCGTTGATCCAGTGGGTGAGGTCCTTGGAGATCGAAGCGTCGCCCACGCCCACGGTGAGCTTGGTGTGCCACAGCGCGGCGTAGCTTCCGCCCCAGGGGGAGTTGGCCCAGATGAGGGCGACAACCGTTGCGGCTATAAGTAGGATGCCGCCGGAGGACTGCTTGTGGGCGAAGTCCTGGAAGGGGCGTACGATCCTCTCCACCGGCGGCCGTTCTCGCGCTATGCTCATGAAGCCCATCGTACCCGAGCAAGCCCCACAAGCTCTATTCACCCAACGTCGGGGAAGAAGAATTCTCGGAAGTTCATATCCAAGATCCTGCATAAAGCCAACGTTGGAAGGACCCCGTAGCCGCCGGTGCTCCCCCTAACCTACGAAGCCAACCACAACCTCTCGTTATGCCGCATAAGTACGCACCGGGCTGC
>JADDPU010000167.1 GCA_016781725.1 Rubrobacter sp.
CCGGACAAGCTGCGCGGCTCCTGGATACCGCTCGAGGCGAAGATACTGGCGGTCGCGCAGGCTTACGCGGCCATGGTCCTTGACCAACCGCGCCGCCCCGGGATAAGACCCGAAGAGGCCCGCGAGAAGCTGGTCGCGGGCATAGGCACCGAGTTCGATGGGGTAGTGGTACGGGCCTTTTTGAGGATTCTGGACACCGAGTCGGAGGGGTACCGCATGGCCGACGACCACAGGTTCGTCTTCCCGGCCCCAGAGACCCGGGAGAGCGCGAGGCCGGGCGTGCCGGGGCCGCGCGCCGAGGCCGAAGACCACCTCCTCGGCCGGAGGACCCCCACTAGCCCGGCCGTGGCGCCCGAGAGGGCGGAGTAAGACAGGGACATGCGCCCGACCACGGTGGCACAGACGGCGGCCACGCCCAAGTCCGGCCTGCTCCGGGTGGCGCTCGCGGCGGCAGTAGCCTTGCTGGTGGGCCAGGCCTGGCCTCCGTCTGAGGTTGGATTGGTCTACCTGGCGGCGGGGCTCGCGGCGCTCTTCGGGGCGCTCTCGGTGGCGGGCCGGCCGCGAATCCTCCTGGGAGACGGGCTAGTGCGCGTCGTGCTCGACTGCGTGCTCGTCGGCGTGCTCGTCGCCTACACCGGGGGGACGGGCTCTCCGTTCTTCCCCCTGTTCTTCCTGGCCGCGCTGGGGATAATCTCCATCGAAGCCCGGGCCAAGGCCGCAGCCGCCACCGCAGTGGCCGTAGGAGGGTACCTGGCCGCGGTGGCCGTCGCGGCTGGCCCGGGAGCGCTCGGGGCGGGGACGATCTCGAAGGCTGCTTTGCTCGCGATCTTCTGCGCGGTCGTCGGGGCTTTGGGCTCAGGTATGCAAGGGCTCAAAAAGCTCGCCGTCGGGTTGTCCTCGACCCTCGCCAACGAGATAGACCGGGTGGAGAAAGATGAGGGCCTGATCTCGAAGTTCGGGCCGTTGCTAGAGACCTTGAGCCTCGAAGAGATGCTCCGATGGGCGGCGGAGACGGCCCACTCGGTCGGTGGGGGATCCTACGCCCACAGCGCCGTGTTGGGCGGTGGACACAGCACGGTCCTGGAGGGAGACTTCGACGTCTGTCCCAGCTGGTGGCACCCCTCGATACAGCGCCTCGTGCTGTGGAGTTGCCGCGAAGGCGAGACCGTGCGCAGCGAGGAGGAGATCCTCGGCATAAAGGGTCTCGTGGCGATACCCATAGGACCAGAGGGGGGTGAGAAGTATGGGGCTTTGATCGTCGGCGGGAAACAGTTTACCGTCGAGGATGAGCGAGCCTTGAACCTGCTCGCCGACGTCCTCGCCCCGGCCCTAAAGAACGCCGAAGAAGCCCCGGGCGGGCTGGACCGGCTCACGGGGTTGCCCAACCGCGCGGCGTTCCACCGCGTTCTGGGGCGGGAGCTCTCCCGGGAGAGAGCCCTCACGGTCCTTGTAGTGGACCTGGAGCGATCCTGCGAAGAGCACCTGACCCCCGGTCTCGGGGACGCCCTACTCGGACGTATCGGCGCGAGGCTCAGGAACAGCCGGCGACAGCGCGTCTTCCGCCACGGGGACGCCGAGTTCGCCGTACTCCTTAGCGGGGCCGACGAGCCAAGAGCCCGCAGGATCGCTGTCGGAATCCAACAACTCGTCGCGGAGGAAACGGGCGGCTCGTCTCCCACGCCCCCCGTCGGCTTCGTCCTGGTCGACGGGGGGAGCGAGGATCCGAACGCGGTTTTGGGAACGATCCGTAGCGCCCTCGAGGCGGCCAGAGGCCGGTCGGAAGGCGTCGCCGGGTTCCCGGTCGGCGCAACGGCGCCCGAGGATTCGGCGGGCAGCGGGCCCGTCGAGGGGATCGCCGAGAGCCTGGTGGGGGCCCTGAAGGCGAAGGATCCCGACATCGAGACGCACCTGAGGGCCGTATCCCGCCTCGCCGTGCTCATCGGCCGCGAGATGTCGCTGCCCCGGGAGCAGATAGAGGCCCTCTCTATAGGAGGATTACTGCACGACGTGGGCAAGATCGGGATCCCCGACCTCGTCTTGCACAAGCCAGGACGCCTGACCGACGCGGAGTACAAGGCGATGAAGCGCCACCCGATCATGGGGGTCGAGATCGTCTCCCCGACAGAGGAGCTGGCCCCGGCGCTGCCGATTATCAACTACCACCACGAGCGCTTCGACGGCAACGGTTACCCGGAAGGGCTGCGCGGCGAGGACATCCCGCTGGTGGCGCGGGTTGTCTCCGTGGCCGACGCCTACGATACCATGATCCGCGACCGTCCCTACGGTTACGGCGTCTCCCGGGAGGCCGCCTTGGAGGAGGTTGAGGACAACTCGGGAACCCAGTTCGACCCCCGGGTCGTGAGAGCGCTGCGAGAGGTTCTGGAGGACGCCGGCGACCGATGGGCCGATTCTACCGGTTAGCCTCTCCTCCTGCTCTGAGCGCCCTACCTCGGTGCGATCCACAAGACCTGGCGAAGAACGCCGCCTTTGACCCCCTGCGAATTCGGCCCCGCAACCCGCAGCCCAGAGGATAACCGGCCTTGGGGGCCATGCCCCCCAGCCACGTCTACCACCCGCGCCGCCGGGCGGGCGAAAAATCACTCATTTGGGTGATACGGAGCGCCCTGTCCCTGCAATAAGCTGAACCCGCTAGGTGGTCTCCGGTCAGGACGGATGCCACACTTCTCGGCCTCTGGGGAAAGGAGCCGTAGCGAGCACTAACACATCAACGCGTGACCGTCTCAACGGGGTTGTTGAAGGCGACCGAGGCTTGCCGGCCGAGGGTCAGAGGTTCGGAGACAGGGATGCAGGGATTATCGCTGGAGTTGCCAACCGGCTATTA
>JADDPU010000292.1 GCA_016781725.1 Rubrobacter sp.
ACCACCGCGATGTCGTAGGGGTTGCTCGCCGGTCCCGGGTAGCGCGGGTGTGCGTGGAAGGTGCCCTTGTACAGCGTGGAGTTGGACGAGTACGTCGGATCGAAGGTGACGTAGACCTCGGGGTTGTCGCCACCGCAGTGCGCGGCCGTCAGGAAGACGGTCGGGGAGATCAGGGTCCCCGAGCAGTACGGGTAGGTCTGCCCGTCGAATGTGCCTACGAGCGCCCCGACGTTCGGGTGCCGGTTCCCGTCCGGCTGGCCGTAGGTGATGGCCGAAGCCACCCCGGCGGCCATAAGCAAAGCCACAGCCATCATCGCGAACGCGAGCAAGACCTTCCGCATACCTTCTCCTCTCCGCCTGCTTGCCAGGCAATGCTACAGGAGCGAGGTCTCTTTTTGAAGAGGAGAGCCCTACCCCACGGGGGCCTACTCCACGACGTCGACGTCGGTGGTGTCCACCTCGAGGACCCCCTGGAGGCCCATGATCTCCCGCACGACCTCGTCGAGATCCTCGCGCGTGGCCGCAGAGCCTGTGAGCTCGACTACCCCGTCCTTGGCCTGGCGTACCGTGAGGTCCGTACCGTCGATGAGGTCCTCGACGTCGTCCTCGAGGGTCTCGTTCTCCTTGAGGGCAGGGTCGAGCTCCTCCTCCCCGGTCTCCGGGTTTATGTAGACGTCGTTGCGCGGGTAGCCGGACTCGGGGGTGTTGGAGGCCTCGTCCTCCCAACCGCCAGCCTGCGAAGCCTCGCGCTGCGCCTCCTCCGGGGAGATAGCCTCGTCTGGGTCCGTCGGCGTCGTGACGAACTGCCCCTCGTGCTCGGAGTCGTCAACAACATCGCTCTGGGACGGGGCGTAGCCCTGCGGCCCCTCCTCGTCCCCCAGGTGATCCCCCGGTTCGACGTCGGAAGGGTCGGCGTGGAAGGTAGCGAAGTCCAAGTCGGGGTCTAGGGTGATCGCCGTGATCGGGACCTCGAACCGCTCCTCCGCACGCTCGACGATAACATGCGTGACCTCCCCGCTCTCCTCGTCCTCCAACACCTCCGAGATGCGACCGACCTCAGCCCCGTCCGCCGTCCTCGCCTCCAAACCTACGAGCCCGCGCTCTTCCACCCTCAAACCTCCTACTAACCGCCTGAGCCCTTTACATACCACGCCGCGCCCTCGCGTAAGCCGCCTTGATCTATCACCCACCGGTAATAAAATATGAGCACGACAGACTAAGATTTTAGCTGTCGACGCTGCTCTCCTATTGGGGACCAGGGTTTGAAAAGTATCATTTGACGGGAGGCTTTTGACGGATGATCTGTGAGAACTGCGGGGTAAGGCCGGCGAGCGTGCAGGTTTTCAGCCAGCAGGGCGGGCAGAGGGTCGCCAGCTATCTGTGCACGCAGTGCGCGCGGCAGCTCGGCATGATCGGGGGCGGTGGGGCGCGGGGTGCTGACCCGTTCGGGATGTTACAGAACCTTATACAGCGGCAGGATCAGGGGCCTGGTAGCCTCTTCGACGCGCTCACCCAGGAGGCGCAGCAGGCGGTCATGCGCGCCAGGGAGGCTTCGGCCGGTACGACGAGGACGGCCGCGATCGGCACGGATCACTTGCTCGCCGGGATCGTGACCGGCGAGAACGTGGCGACCGAGGCCCTGCAGAGGGCCGGCGCCGACGTGGGCGGCATGCGCTCGCGCTTCCAGGAGTACCGCGGCGACCCCGGGGAGCAGGTCTACACCTTCACCCCGAGCGCCAAGCGGGCCTTGCAGCTCTCGTTCACGGCGGCCAGGCAGATGGGGTCAGGGCAGGTAGGGAGCGAGCACTTGCTCCTCGGGCTCCTCGGCGAGGGCGACGGGAACGCTTACAGGATCCTGCAGCAGCACGGAGCCAACGACGCGGAGGCGCTCAGGCGCGAGATCCTGCGCCTCATGCAGCAGCGCGGCGCGCAGACGGGACCAGGAGGGACGCCGGGTGCCGCCGCCGGAGGCCCCGGCATGGGCGGCGGGCAGGAGGGTCCGCCGAGCAAGACGCCGACCCTGGATCAGGTCAGCCGCGACCTCACCCAGATGGCGCGCGAGGGCGAGCTCGACCCGGTTATCGGCCGCGCCGAGGAGATAGCGCGCGTGGTCCGCATCCTCAGCCGGCGTACCAAGAACAACCCGGTCCTTATCGGCGAGGCCGGCGTCGGCAAGACCGCGGTGGCCGAGGGCCTGGCCCAGCGCATAGTCTCCGAGGACATCCCCGAGTCGCTGCGGGGCAAGCGCGTTTTGGCGCTCGACGTGGGCGGGCTCGTCGCCGGCACCCGCTTCCGCGGGGACTTCGAGGAGCGGATGCAGCAGATGCTCAAGGAACTCCAGCAGGAGGAGAAGAACATCATCCTGTTCATCGACGAGCTCCACACCATCGTGGGTGCCGGCGGGGCCGAGGGCGCTGTGAACGCCTCGAACATGCTCAAGCCCGCGCTCGCGCGCGGCGAGCTTCAGGTGGTCGGCGCCACCACGCTCGACGAGTACCGCAAGCACGTCGAGAAGGACCCGGCGCTGGAGCGGCGCTTCCAGCCGGTGCTGGTAGACGAGCCTACGGTGGACGAGACGGTAGCCATCCTCTTCGGCCTCAGGGACCGCTACGAGGCGCACCACCGCGTGCACGTCTCCGACGAGGCCATAGTCGCCGCGGCCCAGCTCGGCGACCGCTACATCACCGACCGTTTCCTGCCGGACAAGGCCATCGACCTGCTCGATGAGGCGGCGGCCGAGGTGCGGCTGCGCTCGACCGTGCCCCCGGTGGACGTGCGGCGCATGGAGGAGGAGATAGCCTCCCTCGAGCGCGAGAAAGAGGACGCCGTGCGCGCCGAGGATTACGAGAAGGCCGCGAACCTCAAGCAGCGCCAGGAGCAGCTCAAGATCGAGCTCCAGCAGGAGCAGGAGGGCTGGGTCGGGCGCCGCGAGACCGACGCCCCCGAGGTGACGCGCGAGGACATAGCCCGCATCCTCGAGGAGTGGACCGGGGTGCCCGCCACCAACATCATGCAGGAGGAGGCCGAGAGGCTCCTCAACCTCGAGGCCGTGCTGCACGAGCGGGTAGTCGGCCAGGAGCCCGCCGTCTCGGCCGTCGCCGAGGCCATAAGGCGTGCCAGGGCCGGCATAAAGGACCCCAAGCGTCCGGTGGGGAGCTTTATCTTCCTCGGGCCCACGGGCGTCGGGAAGACCGAGCTCGCCAGGACGCTCGCCGAGTACCTCTTCGGGGATCAGGAGTCCATGATCCGGGTGGACATGTCCGAGTTTCAGGAGGCCCACACGGTCTCGCGGCTGGTCGGCGCACCCCCTGGCTACGTCGGCTACGAGGAGGCCGGGCAGCTCACCGAGCGGGTCAGGCGCCGTCCCTACTCGGTAGTCCTCTTCGACGAGATCGAGAAGGCCCACCCCGACGTCTTCAACACGCTCTTGCAGGTACTCGACGACGGGCGTCTTACCGACGCGAAGGGCAGGACCGTCAACTTCGAGAACACGGTCATCATCATGACCTCGAACGTCGGCAGCCAGCACCTCGTCTCGACGCGGAAGTTCGGCTTCACCTCGGCCGACGGGGTGGACTTCCGCGAGACCGAGCGGCGGGCGCGCGAGGCGCTGGAGCGGGCCTTCCGCCCCGAGTTCCTCAACCGGGTGGACGAGATCATAGTCTTCCAGCCGCTCACGAAGGAGGACGTGCTCAAGATCGTGGACATCATGCTCAAGCGGCTGAACAAGCACCTCGAGAGCCAGCGCATACGCATCGAGGTCACCGACGCGGCCAAGGAGTTTCTCGCCGAGGAGGGCTACGACCCCAAGTTCGGCGGCCGCCCGCTCGCGAGGGCCATCAGGCGCTACATCGAGAACCCCTTGAGCAGCCGCATAATCGGCGGCGAGTTCGACCCGGGCGACACGGTAGTCGTGGACCGGGCCGAGGACGGCCTCACCTTCGCCCCGAAGGTACCGGCCGCCCAGCAGTAGCCTAGAGAGCACAACGACAGGCGGGGGCCCTCCGATAAGGAGGGCCCCTTCTCTCTGTGCTAAGTTTGTCCTCATGACGGAACTGCCCGAAAGGTACGCGACGAGACCGCCCTCGCCCGAAGACGCGGAGGAGGTGGTGGCCCTCATGGTCGCCTGCCAGCTCGCCGACACCGGCGGGGCGGACATGAGCCTCGACGAGTTGGTCGATGACTGGCACGGGCTCAACCTCGCCGAGGAGGCCGTAGTCGTGGCCGCGCCGGACGGCCGGATCGCCGGCTACGCCGACGTGCTCAACCGCTCCTACGTAACGGTCTCCGTCTACGGCTACGTCCACCCGGACCACAGGGGAAGGGGCGTCGGCGCCTCTCTCGTCGCCTGGGGAGAGCGCTGGACGCGCGAGCACATGCCCCTGGCCCCCGAGGGCGCGCGGGTCGTAGTCCAACACTACATAAACGCCGCCAACGAGGGGGCGCGAAGGCTCCTTGAGAGCTTGGGCTACGCGCCGGTGCGCGGGGTCTACGTGATGGAGACCGAGCTCGACGAGGCCCCGCCGGCGCCTCACTGGCCCGACGGCATCTCCGTCCACACCTTCGTCCCCGGCCGGGACGAGCGCGCGACGTACGAAGCCGTCGAGGACGCCTTCAAGGACTTGTGGGGGCGTCCGCGCAACACCTTCGAGAGCTTTTTGCGGGAGACGGAGAGGGAGAGCTTCGATCCCTCGCTGTGGCACCTCGCGCGCAGCGGCGATGAGATCTGTGGCGTCGCCCTGTGCAAGGTGCTCGAGGGGCAAGGCTGGGTGACCGTCGTGGGGGTGCGCAGGCAGTGGCGCAAACGCGGGCTGGGGCTTGCCCTCCTTCGCCACGCCTTCTCCGAGTACCACCGGCGCGGCGTCCGAAAGGTCGCCCTCAGCGTGGACGCCGAGAGCATCACGGGCGCCCCGAGGCTCTACGGACGGGCCGGTATGCGCGTTAGAGAGAGCTACGTTATATACCTAAAAGAGCTGCGCCCCGGCGTCGACCTCGGCGACAGATCCGGGACGGATTAAGGACCCGCCACTACTCGAACCCGCCCCGGTTTTGCGATAGAGAAGGGCTCCCCCGATCGGGGAGCCCTTCGGCGCTTCTCGGGTTCTCTTGGGGCGATCTAGCGTACCCCGACGGCCTCCCAGGCGGCGCTGGTCAACGCCCTCTGCTGCGAGGAGGCGCTGGCGGAACTCAGGGAGTTGCCGGGCGTTGGTCCTTTTTCGGCGGAGTTGACCCCGCTGCGCGGCGCGGGGGAGCCGGATCTCTTGCCCGCTAACGAGCCGCGGCTGGGGCGGGTCGTCGCGATGGCGTACGGCCTCGACCGGCCGCCGACAGAGCAGGAACTCGGGCGGATCTCGGAACGCTGGCGGCCGTACCGGACGTGGGTGAGTTTGTACCTGCGGGCGATGTTCGAGGAGGAGACCAGGGAGATAGCGGGGAGGCGCTAGAGACGGGCGTGCTGCGTCCTCGCGATCGTGCGGAGACGGACGGCCGCCTCGGGAAGACGTCGGCGTCCGGTCCCGGCTGCTCTAGAAGAGCAGCCTCGCCCCTGGAGGTCTCCGCAAACAGGGAGCAAGCCCGACCGCGGGATGCGTCTCGCCATCGCTCTCGAGAGTGTCTTCGGGGGGCCGGAATCTGCCCTGAACGGGCCCGGACCTATGTTGCGGGTCACCTGGACGCCGGGTAACATGGCGTTGCGCGGAGCATGTCAGGCAGGGGGTGTTCGGTCACGTTCGTCCGGCGGGAAGGTCCATGGAGCGGTGGGCGCGGTGTTCTCCGCGATGGTGGGCGTTTCTGGGTGGCGCGCCGCCGCGGCGCGCTACGCGTCTTCTCGGGACGAGAGATACGCGCCTATGGTAAAGGTAGTCGCTGCGAGATTCGGCCCCACGGCCGCCCGTTGGTCGGAGAGCTAGCGGGGATGAGTTGAAGGCTCGTCTGCCGGCTCTCAAGGGGCTATTGCGCCGGCTGCGCCTCACGGCGGTGGCTTATGGGGTGCTCCTGATCTCGCTTCTCTTGACGGGACTGGCCTGGTACTACGTGCGCTACACGGTCCAGGTGGAGAACCGCGTCCGCTTCGGGGATACGGTCCAGGCCACGCAGGCGGCGGTGGACCGGCGCACGGACGCCTACCTCAACTCGATGTTCGGCGTCCGCGGCTTCATTCTCGCGAGCAAAAAGGTAGGGCGCGAGGAGTGGGAGAGGTACGTGAGGGGCATAGGGACGGAGAGCCGGCTGGAAGGGATGCAGGCTCTGGGCTTCGCCGAGCGCGTAGAGCCTGAGGAGAGGGCTTCCTTCGTCCGGGAGGCCAGGGAGGCGGGCCTCCCTGGGCTGCAGCCCGACCTCGACCCCGGCGGGGAGCGTAAGGTGTACTTCCCGCTCACGCGCATGGCGCCCTCGGACAGGGCCAACCGGGACATGATCAACCGCGACGAGTACGCCGACCCCGCCCACAGGGCCGCGATGGACCGGGCGTGGGACACCGGCTCGCCGCAGGCCACGGAGATCATCTACGTGCTGACCGGCCCCCCGCCGGGCTCGGACGCGGACCTCGCCCTGCAGTCAGGCTTCGCCGTGTACCTGCCGGTCTACGGCGAGGGGGAGAGTACGGAGACCGTCGCCGGGCGGCGGCGCGCCCTTGAGGGGTTCGTCGTCGGGTACTTCAGACGGGACGGGCTGCTCGACGACGTGTTCGGGGGCGGCTTCGAACCGTCCATAGACTTCGAGGTCTACGACGGCGAGGACTTGGCATCGAGCTCTCTCCTCTACGACTACGACGGGGTGGAGCGCGCCGGGGAGGAGGGGTACGACCCCCTCTTCTCCGAAGAGAGCCGCATCGGGGTGGCCGGCCGCGAGTGGAGCCTGTACTTCGCGACGCTGCCGGATTTCGAGGAGGAGGCCGAGAGCAACGTGCCGGCCTTCGTGCTCGCGAGCGGCCTCGGGGTGAGCCTCCTGCTCTTCGGCATCTCCTGGATGCTCGTGCGCAGCCGCGTTTTGGCCGAGCGCGCGAGCAAAGACCTCGAGGACGCCAACCGGGAGCTCGAAGCTACCAACCGCGAGCTGGAGGCGTTCTCCTACTCTGTCTCCCACGACCTCAGGGCCCCCTTGAGGACCATAGACGGCTTCTCGCAGATACTCCTCGAGGACTACCAGGACAGGCTCGACGAGGAGGGGGTGGACTACCTCGGGCGGGTGCGGGCCGCGAGCAAGCACATGGCAGGCCTCATAGACGACCTGCTCGACCTCTCCAGGGTAGGACGCAGGCCCCTCAGCAGAGAACACGTGGACCTGAGCGGCCTCGTCGCCGGGATAGTCGAGAACCTCAGGGTCTCGGATCCCGGACGAAAGGTGGAGTTCGTAATCGAGAGGGACGTAGCTGCCTGGGCGGACGTGGGGCTTCTCAAGGTGGCGCTCGAGAACCTGCTGGGCAACGCGTGGAAGTTCACCTCGCGCGAGCCGGAGGCGCGCATAGAGTTCGGCGTCCAGGGAGAAGACGGACGCTCCGTCTACTACGTGCGCGACAACGGGGCAGGCTTCGACGATGCGTACTCGGACAAGCTGTTCGGGGCCTTCCAGAGGCTGCACGGGCAGGACGAGTTCGAGGGGACCGGCATCGGGCTGGCGACGGTAGCGCGCATAGTCCACCGGCACGGCGGAAGGGTCTGGGCCGAAGGACGGGTAGGCGAGGGCGCCACCTTCTACTTCACGCTCGGCGGCAGGGACCGGCTGGCCCCCGAGAGCCCGGCGAAGAGGGTGGGGCTCGCGTGAGGGGGGCTGGCGCGCCCCCCGGAAGACCTTTGCGGGTGCTGCTCGTCGAGGACTCCGAGAACGACGCGATGCTCTTGCTGCGCGAGCTTAGGCGCGGGGGCTACGTCCCGCTCTTCGAGAGGGTCTACACGCCCGAGGAGATGGAGCGGGCGCTGGCCGGGGCCAAGGAGCGGGGCGAGGCGTTCGAGGTGGTCATCTCCGACTACTACATGCCGCGCTTCAGGGCCCCCGACGCCTTAACGCTCCTGCGCCGGCTCGGCTACGACGCGCCCTTCATAGTCGTGTCGGGCAAGATCGGGGAGGACGCGGCGGTCGGGATCATGAAGGCCGGTGCCGACGACTACCTGACCAAGGAGAACATGAGCCGGCTGTGCCCCGCGATCGAGCGCGAGCTCAGGGAGGCGGAAGCCCGCAGGGAGCGCCAGAGGACCGAGGCGGCGCTGGCCCGCAGCGAGAACCGCTTCAGGAAGCTCGTGGAGCAGGCCGCCGACGCCATGTTCGTCCACGACCTGGAAGGGAACCTCGTGGACATAAACCGGCGGGCGGGCGAGAGCCTCGGGTACGCGGAAGAAGAGCTCCTCTCGATGTCCATCACGGAGGTCGAGCTCGATCATACCCCCGAGGCTCTTCACGCTCTTTGGGCCGAGATCGCCTCAGGCCAGCCCCGCACGCTCGAGGGGACCCACCGCCGCAAGGACGGCACGACCTTCCCGGTCGAGGTCCGCGTCGGCGTGCTGGAGGCGGAGGAAGGCCGGCACCCGCTGATGCTCTCCCTGGCCCGCGACGTCACCGGGCGCAAAGAGGCTGAGAGGAAGCTCGAGGAGACAGAGGTCCGTTACAGGACCCTAGTCGAGCAGATCCCGGCCGTAACCTACATGAAGGACCCCGACTCCAAGCACGTCAGGTACGTAAGCCCGCAGATAGAGGACGTGCTCGGTTACCCGCCGGACAGGGAGATCCTAGACCAGGATCACTGGTTGAACATCATGCACCCAGACGATCGGGCGCGGGCCATCGAGGAGGACCGGCGCACGGACGAGACCGGCGAACCTTTCAAGATGGAGTACCGGCAATTCGCCGCGGACGGACGGATGGTCTGGATCCGCGACGAGGCCGTGCTCGTGCGCGACGAGGGAGGCAAGCCCCTCTTCTGGCAGGGCGTCAAGTACGACATTACGGAGCAGAAGAGGGCCGAGGAGGAGCTCAGGGAGAGCGAGGGACGCCTGCAAGCCATCCTCGATAATACGCCGTCAGTGGTCTACGTAAAGGACACGGAGGGACGGTTCGCGCTCGTGAACCGCCGGTTCGAGGAGGTCTTCCGCCTCCCGAAGGAGAAGGTTTTGGGTAAGACCGACCACGATCTTTTCCCGAGGGAGGCGGCCGACGAGTTCCAGGACACCGACGAGGAGGTTCTACGCTCCGGCATCGCGGTAGAGAGGGAGGAGGAGGTCCCGCAAGAAGGAGCCGGGGTGCGCACCTATCTCTCGGTCAAGTTCCCCCTCAAGGGCCCTGACGGCGTACCCTACGCCATCTGCGGCATCTCGACCGACATAACGGAGCGCAAGAAGGCCGAGGCGGCCCTGCGCGGGGCCGAGGCCCGTTACAGGACCCTCGTCGAGCAGCTGCCGGCGGTGACCTACGTGCAGGAGATAGAGGGCAACACCCTGGCCTACGTGAGCCCGCAGATAGAGGACGTTTTGGGCTACGGGCCTCAGGAGTACCTGGCCGATCCTACCCTGCGCTCCGAGTCCATCCACCCCGAGGACCAGGGGGCGGTGCTCGAGGAGGATCGGCGCACGGACGAGACCGGCGAGCCGTACGCGACGGAGCACCGCAGGCTCACCAAGGACGGCCGCACCGTGTGGGTGCGCGACGAGGCCGTCCTGATCCGGGGCGAGGGGGGCGAACCCCTCTTCTGGCAGGGCATCATGATGGACATAACGGAGCGCAAGAGGTCCGAGGAGGCGCTAAGGGAGGCCGAGAACCGCTACAGGACGCTGGTCGAGCAGATCCCGGCGGTCGTCTATGTCGACTCGGTCGACGAGGAAGGCTCCACCACCTACATCAGCCCGCAGATCGAGGGCCTGCTGGGTTACTCCCCCCGGGACTACATCTCCAACCCCGGGCACTGGAAGACCCTCATCCACCCCGAAGACCACGAGCGCGTGCTCTTGGAGCACGAGCAGGCCACCGCGACCGG
>JADDPU010000417.1 GCA_016781725.1 Rubrobacter sp.
CAAGATTGAGAGTTCGCATGAAGCGTCATGTCCTCTATGTAGGTGGCGATTACCTCCCGAATAGACATGAACGCTCGGCGCATTTACCTCTCCTTGGTCGATCGGCCGTCGTCTGGAGTGTAGCAGGAGGCCAAAGCTGAGGACAACCGATTCGTTGGGCGGCCCCTGCGAGCGTTTAAGAGCCCTCGAACGAACCGACCAGATCAACCGCCCAGGCCAGGGGTTCGCCCGGTGGAAGGCCCCTGTAGACTTCGACGCCGACCTTTGCAGGGAACGCAACGCCGCCGAGCGCGACTCCGGGCGCCTCGGGCAACGGCGCGGCCTCGTCAGCCGCTACTACGAATACGTCTTCACCTACCTGGCACTCCCCGAGGGCCGAAACCCGAAGGCTAAGGGTCTCCGATGACCCTTACTTCCGGCTCCAGGTCCACGCCGAGCCTCTCGCGGACCCTCTCGCGGACCAGCTCTATGAGCTCGAGCGCCTCTTCGGCAGTGCCGCCGCCGAGGTTGACGAAGTAGTTGGCGTGGACGGGAGAGACCTCGATCTGCCCTACCCGCGTACCCTTCAAACCCGCCGCCTCGATGACGCGGCCAGGGTAATCGCCGGGTGGACGCTTGAAGGTGGAGCCGCAGCTCGGCCTGTTCGGCGAGCCGGTCATGCGCTGCGTCCTGAACTCCTTTATCCGGGCCCTCAGCGTCTCCGGGTCGCCGGGCGCGAGGGTGTAGCCCGCCCGCAGGACGAGCCAATCGGGGTTCTCGTGCAGGGCGCTGTGGCGGTAGGAGAGGTCGAGGTCCTCGTTGGGCACCCTGTCCACCTCCCCCTCCCTGAAGACGTCGGCCCAATCCAAAACTTCCCTCGTCTCCGAGCCGTAGGCGCCGGCGTTCATGTAGACTGCGCCGCCGACGGTGCCAGGGATGCCGGTCGCGAACTCCAGGCCGGCGAGGCCGCGGCCCGCGGTGGTATTGGCGAGAACCGGGTAGAGGACGCCGGCGTCTGCGACCACGCGCGTCCCTTCTACTTCGACGTTCGTCAGGGACTTGGCGAGCCTGAGGGTGAGGCCCCTGATGCCGCCGTCGCGCACCAGCACGTTCGTCCCCCCGCCAAGCACGGTCACGGGGACGCCATGCTCGCGGGCCCTCTCGGTGGCCTCGACGAGCTCCTCGACGCTGCGGGGCTCGAGCAGGGCGTCGGCGGGACCCCCGATCTTCCAGGCCGTGTAGCGCTTCAAAGGTTCGTCGAACTTGGCCGAAGGGAAGAGCCGGTGTAAAGTGCTCGTGTGCACGAAAGGGAATATAGAGCACGCGGGGATGGCCTGCAGCCGGGTTTGACGGTCGAGGACCTCCGGCGACAGGTCAGGGAGCTCAAGGCCGACAAAGGTTTCGACATCACCCTGGAGCAGAGGCTCGCCTACCTCACGAGCGAGGTCGGGGAGGTCGCGCGTGAGGTGCTCAGGCTCTCCCGAGACGGCAGCGCGGACGCGGGGAAGATGGCCGCCGAAGATGTCGCCTCCGTGCGTGAGAACCTCGGGATGGAGATCTACGACGTCCTGTGGAACCTGTTGGACCTGGCGGACCTGGCGGGCATCGATCTGGAGGGCGCCTTCGAGAAGAAGGCGCAGAGGAACGAGGGCAGAGAATGGTAGGCGGACTGTGAAGGCGATGGCGCTCGCGGCGGGCAAGGGGACGAGGCTCTTCCCGCTGACCGGCGAGATCCCAAAACCCATGGCCCCCGTCGTGGACACCCCGATCATCGAGCACATCTTCGACCTCCTGGCCGGCCACGGCGTGAAGGAGGTCAACGTCAACGTCCACTACCTGGCCGACGCCCTCCTCGCCGCCTACGGCGAGGAGTCCCGTAGAGACGGCATGGCCGTGTACCTGCGCAGGGAGGACGAGCTCCTGGGGACCGCAGGAGGCGTCAAGCGTCTGGCCGACAGGTTCGAGGACACCTTTGTCGTCGTCTCGGGCGACGCGCTCACGGACGTAAACATCGAAGAGCTCCTCGCCCTTCACCGGGAGAAGGGGGCCATAGCCACCATAGCCCTGCGGCGGGTCTACGACACCTCGGAGTTCGGGGTTGTCGAGGTCGACGACGAGTGCAACATCCTGGGCTTCCAGGAGAAGCCGAGCCCCGAGGAGGCCATAAGCACCCTCGCCAACACCGGCATCTACGTGCTCGAGCCGCGGGCCCTGGACTACATACCCGAGAAGACCTTCTTCGACTTCGCCAAGGACGTCTTTCCGAAGTTCCTGGAAGAAGGAGAGCGTTTCGTGGGCTACCAGGGGGACTTCTACTGGTCGGACATAGGGACGTTAGAGGCGTACCGCCAGGCCCAGTACGACGTGCTCTCGGGTAGGGTAGGGGTCAGGATCCCCGGCGAGAAGCGGGGCGAGGGGCTCTGGGTAGGGGAGGACGCCCAGATACACCGCTCGGCCAGCATCGAGGGGCACGTGCTCGTGGGGAGGGACGCGGTGGTCGGGCGGGACGTAAAGCTGTTGGGCGACGTGACGGTAGGGAGCGACTGCTGGATCCGCCCCAACGCCACCATCAAGCGCAGCATCATGCTACCCGGTGCTAGCGTGGGAGACGGCGCCTACCTCGAGGACTGCATCGTAGGCCACCACTACGACGTGCGCCCCGGGGAGACCATCAGGGGGGGCGCCCTGATCCGGCGCACGTCGTAGGGCGGGGGGATAGTAAGGACGATACCTTGTAAGGGCGGTTCGCGAACCGCCCCGACGCCCCTACTCCGCCGGCCTGACCAGGCGGTAGCCGAAGCCTCTTACGGTCTCTATCAGCT
>JADDPU010000353.1 GCA_016781725.1 Rubrobacter sp.
ACCAATCGGAGCAGGCGCCGAACAACCTCTGCCGAGCCCGCCACCCGAGCCGATGCGTCGTCTTCTTGGCCAGCGCGAGCTGCCCACCTTGTCCATTCCACAAGGGGGCCGTCGTGTACGAAGGCGCAGCCGTCCGCCGGAGCGGATGGGTGTTCTCCTGGGAGAGTCTAGATCCCCGCGTGGCCCACCGCAGGTGTGCAAGGAACGGGTCGGCGCGAAATCACCCGGCTGACTCGACAAACCTAGCACTGCTGTGGCCCGCCTCGAGGGCTTTCGCGCAGGTCGGCTAGGCGTCCTGACCGTCGGCGGCAATGCGCGAGCTGTCACCGTGGAAATGTGAGAGATGGATAAAGCATTCGAGCCTGTCCCCCGGCAAGTCCGTGATTGCGATAGGCTCGCGGGCCGCGTACGCCAGTAAGCGGCGCCTCTATCTACTCCCAGCCGGTACCATGCATAACTTCGATGATTCCAATCACAGCACACTCGTCCCACATCTGATTCATACCGTCACGCCGGCACCGCTGACACAAGCGCGAATCTCTCTTCGGGGTCGGTGTACCAGGCTGCCAGGCCCATACCGGCATCGTGCAGAAACGCTTCGACCATAGGGCGAGTGAACTTGGCGCTGATCTCGGTGCGCATCAACTCGCCTTGCTGGAAGAGGACCCGCATCCCCACCCCGGGAATTGTCACCCACTGGTCGCGCGTGGACCGCAGGTGCATCTCGATGCGATGCAACTCCGGATCGTACAGCGCGACGTGCTCAAAGGCTCCGAGGTCGAAGTCCGCGCTAAGCTCCCGGTTGATGACGGCGAGCATGTTGCGGTTGAACCCCGCAGTCACACCCGCGGCGTCATCGTAGGCCGCGATAAGCTCCGCAGGATCCTTGACTAGGTCGACGCCGAGGAGGAAGCCATCACCCGGGGCGAGCAGGCTACGCACCGCGGCTAGGAACGCGGCGCGCTCCTGATCATCGAAGTTGCCGATCGTGCTGCCGAGGAACACAACCAGTTGGCGGCCGAGACGCGGTATCTGCTGGAGGTCGCCCGCGAAGTCACCGATCACCGCGTGGACGCCAAGCCCCGGAAACTCCGCTACGAGCTCCCGCGCTGAGCGCTCGACGATCTCAGGACTCACGTCGAAGGGCACGAAACGAGACAGCATACCCGACTGCCTGGCCGCATCGATCAACATGCGCGTCTTCGTCGAAGAGCCGGCGCCGAGCTCAACGATCGCCTCAGGCTGCATCCTGCAAGCGATGTCCCGCGCGCAGCGCGCCAGGATCTCTGTCTCCGCCCGCGTCAGGTAGTACTCGGGGAGGCGGGTGATCTCCTCGAAGAGCTGCGAGCCGCGCTCATCATAGAACCAGCGGGGTGGCAACTCCTTAGGGCGTTTGCTCAGTCCCCTTCGGACGTCCTCGACCAGCACCACGCGGCTGCTCCGCCCAGAGGAGTGGACCTGGACCGTGATAGGAGTCACTGTCATCACGCCTCGCCGTCTATGACGCAGCGGAAGCCCGCGAAGATCTGCCTCCGGATGGGGTAGTCCCAGTTGCGGAACGTGACCCGCCCGACGCTCGGCCGCGCAGCCCATGACGCCCCGCGCAGCACCTTGTGCTCGGGGCCGAAGAACACCTCCGAGTACTCGGCGTACGGGAAGGCGACGAAGCCGGGATAGCCGCCGAAGTCCGTGCTCGTCCACTCCCACACCTCCCCGACCATCTGCTCGCACCCCAGCGCGCTCGCGCCCTGTGGGTAGGCGCCCACGGGCGAGGGGCCATACAGCCACTGGTCGAGGTTCGCCCGCTCCCGGGTAGGCGACTCATCACCCCACGGATATAACCGCGTCCTGCCCGCCTCCGGGTCCCAGGATGCGGCCACCTCCCACTCGAACTCGGTGGGCAGGCGCTTGCCCGCCCAGCGCGCGTAGGCCTCCGCCTCGTGGTAGCACACGTGCATCACCGGACGGTCCCATTCCACAGGCACGAGGAGCCCGAAGCGGTCGCTCAGCCATTCGCCGTGCTCAAGGCCCCAGTACTTTGGCGCGGTCACCCTGCTCGTTTGCAGCCACGCCCAGCCCGCCTCGCTCCAGAGCTCGCGCCGGGTGTACCCTCCGTCCTCCATGAACTCCCAAAACTGCCCGTTGGTCACGGGGAAGCGGTCGATTCGGTAGGCGGAAAGCTCCACCTCGTGAGCCGGACCCTCGTTATCCCAGGGACTATGGCGTTCGCTCCCGACCGGGTACTGGCCGGCGGGCACCGATACCATGTCGAGCGTGACCGCGCGCCCGGAGGGTGCGGTCGGCACGGCAGGGCAGTAGCCCCCGGGCAGCAACTGAAGCGCCTGCAGGATTGTCTCGTCGTGCTGGTGCTCGTGCTGGACGACCATCTCGTAAACGTACCCGTCCCGCAGGAGCGGATTGCTGGAGGTCAGGTCCGCTTTGTCGAGTATCTCCAGCGCCCGCCGGCGCACCTCATCCCTGTACTCCCCGACTTGCCTCCGATCCATCAGCGGCAGATCGCCCCGTGTGGCCCGCGGGTTCTCGAACGCGTCGTACATGTGGAGCCATCCCTCGTTCATAGGAGGCGTGCCCGAGAGCTGGTTCACCAGCCACAGCTCCTCGTACACCCCGACGTGCGCGTAGTCCCACACGAGCGGGCTCATGAGCCTGTTGTGCTGGGCCATGAGTCGGCGATCATCCACGGGTGCGAGCAGGTCCGTGGTGCGCCTGCGGGCTTCCTCCAGGTCCAGAGCGATACGTTCCTTGGGGTCGATAACGGACTCAATCATTCCCTACTCCTAGTTTGC
>JADDPU010000376.1 GCA_016781725.1 Rubrobacter sp.
ACGCCGAGTTCCTGATGACGTACCTGCTCGTGGGCGCGCTGATATGGAACTACCTCTCGATGCTCTTTGATGTGCTCTCCGAGACGGTGAGCTGGGAGAGATGGGAGGGGACCATCGAGTACACGTTCATGAGCCCCTCGAGCCGGGTAACGCACCTCTTGGGCATGGGCTTCTACGCCGTGATCTACGGCATCCTGCAGACGGCCCTGACGCTCGGCGTCTGCGCGGCGTTCTTCAGGCTCGACCTCTCGAACGCCAACTACTGGGGCGCCCTGCTCGTCCTCGCCGTCGCCAGCGTCTCGCTCGTGGGCTTCGGCGTCGTGGCGGCGGTGCTGCCCCTCCTCTCACCCGAGAAGGGCCAGCAGGTCAGCTACATCGTCTCCTCGGTGCTGCTGCTCGTCTCCGGCGTCTACTACGAGGTGGACGTGCTCCCGAAGTGGATGCAGGCCATAGCGACAGTCTCGCCGGTAACCTACGCCCTGCAAGGCGCCCGCGCGGCACTCCAGGAGGGCGCCGGCATTACCGAGCTCTGGGAGAGCATCTCGGTCCTGCTCGTCATGGGCGTCGTCTTCGTGCCGCTGGGGCTCTTCGTCTTCCACCTCGGCGAGAGCTACGCCAAGAGGACCGGCAAGCTCAAGAGGAGCGGGTAGAAGAACGAGAGTCGGGCCCCCGGCTTCGGGAGCCCGACTCTTACCCCTCCTCGAGGCTGCTCACCACGCCGTCGACCGTGGCCCAAGCGTACCCACGCACGCAACCGCGAGCCGCGCGAACGGCGGCCATCCCCTTGAGGCAGATCAATTGATTCAGCCTTCCGTATAGTGTATGTTGATCACCCATGTCGCTATTGACAATCATTATCAATATTACGGGCGAAGTTGTTAGACGTGGTCGGGAGCTTCGGGAAAGGTATGGGGCGGGTTGGACGGCGGTTTATGGGCTGCGCCACAACTCGACCGGGTCCGCCCGGGCTGGGGGGCTGCGGTGAGTGCTGACGGCGCGACTCGCCGCGAGGATCGGCTGTGCTCGCTCGTCTCGAAGGCCAACGGCGAGGATCCCATCGGCACGGCGAAGGCCGTAGAGACCCGCCTGATCGTAGAGATGGCGCAACCCTGGCAGAGGGATGTCCTGGGCTCGAGGCGCTCCGCCGAGGGTCTCCGGCCCCTCGTCGAGGGGACGCAAGAGCGCGGTCTCCTTGGTGGGTTCTCGGCCATCCTCCCCGACCGCGAGTACTCCCGCAAGGACCACACCCGTTTTCTCTTTTTGCGCAGACCTCCAGGGCTGTTCGCGGCCTTCGAGAAGGAGGACTTCCTCGTGCCCGACGGTGAGCTCGTAGCCGCCATCGAGGCGCTGCTCGAGGGTTCGGATGGGCTCTCGCGTTTCGAGCGCTACCGGCAGGACACCGTGGGCGTCCGGGAGATCCTGGTCTGCACCCACGGCAGCCGCGACGTCTGTTGCGGCAAGTTCGGCTACCCGCTGTACGACCTGCTTCGCAGGAGGCACGCGGCGAACGGGAAGCTCAGGGTATGGCGGACGAGCCACACCGGCGGCCACCGGTTCGCTCCCACCCTGATCGACTACCCCGAGGGCCGGCTCTGGGGACACCTCGAGCCGTGGGCCGCCGAGCGAATCACGGCGAGGCGCGGCCCGGTCCCGGACCTCCGCCCGTTCTACCGCGGCTGGAGCGGCCTTGGGAGCCCCTTCGAGCAGGTCGCAGAGCGCGAGATCTTCGCCCGCGAGGGCTGGGCGTGGACGGGCTACCTGAAGGAGGGCGGGATCCTGGCCTCCGACGGGGACCGGGCCGAGGTGCGCATTGCCTACGAGAGCCCGGACGGCGCCGTCTCGGGCGCCTACCAGGCCACCGTGGAGACCGCCGGCACCGTTATGACGCTGGAGAGGTCGGGCGACCGGGAGCTGACCGAGGTCAAGCAGTACCGTGTCGTCCGGCTAGAGAAGGAGTCCGAAGAAAAGTAGGGAGGGTCGGTTCTCCGACCCTCCAGATCCTTCTAAGCTTGCGGGCCGAACCGGCCCGCCAGAGCGGCCCTATCACGGACATCGGCTGCCGGGGTTGGCGAACCTCTCGTCCTGGCGGGCGCGGTAGAACTCGCCGCGGGTCATGGGCGGTTTGCCCGGGTGGGTAGCGGCGTGGGTCTTGAGGTAGCGGTCGTAGGAGTTCTCGCCGGAGATCTCCTTGAGGTACTCCCAGGCGTAGCGCAAAGGTCTTAGCAGCGGGCTGTCGGCCATGTTCCCCTAGCGCCCTGCGCCTACTGGCTCGCGCTCGCGCCGGATCTCGTTGCCCTCGGAGTCCAGGCGCGACTCTTCCCAGGGCGCCTCGCTCAACTCGGGCTCCTTGCCGCCGCGGATCAGGCCGAACCACACACGGGCGGCGTCCGCGATCACGATGATGATCATGAGCGCGAAGAGGATCGCGAGTATCCCGTCAACCGTCGAGTTCGTGATGATCTGGCGCACGTCCTCGGCGGACTGGGCGGTGCCGTAGAGCTCGCCGTTGGCCAGAGCCTCCTGGGCGGCCGCTCTCTGCGCGAAGAAGCCAAGCGTCGGCTCGGGAGAGAAGATCTTCATGTAGCTCGCCGTGAGCGTCACCGACGCGTCCCAGGCGAGCGGCAGCCCCGTAACCCAGGCGTACTTGAGCTTGCCCATCTTTATGAGGATGGTGGTCCCCACGGTGAGGGCGACGGCCGCGAGGAGCTGGTTGGCGATGCCGAAGAGCGGGAAGAGCTGGTTGATGCCGCCCAAGGGATCGTTCACGCCGGCGTAGAGGAAGTAGCCCCACGCTGCGACGATGAGG
>JADDPU010000090.1 GCA_016781725.1 Rubrobacter sp.
CGATCCATCGCGCGTCGCGTGGCGGCCGCACGAGCACCGTGGCCGACGCGTGTGGGACGTGACACGCGGGCGTTTACCACCCGCCGGCCAGCACGACAGCCCGCGCCTTCGCTCATCTTGCCCGCTCCTGCGCTACCTCGCTGAAGAACCGGAGCGTCTCTTCGAGACCGCCGGTCAGGTCCGTCTCCGGTCGCCAGCCCAGGATACGTCCTGCCAGCGAAGGGTCTACCGAACTGCGGAACTGCTCTCCCGGCTTCGCCGGGCTGTGCTCCGGTGGGAGGTCTCTGCCCGAGGCCTCCAGCAGCAGCCCGTACAGGCCGTTGACGCTCGTCTCTGCGCCCGTGCCGACGTTGTAGGCGCCCGGGGGTACCTCCTTCTCGATAGCCAGGGCGTTGGCGCGGGCGACGTCGCCGACGTAGACGTAATCGCGGGTCTGTTCTCCGGTACCGTTTATCGTCGAGGTACGGCCGGCGGCCAGGTTGCCAGCGAAGATCGCGACGACCCCGGCCTCACCGTGCGGGTCCTGACGGGGCCCGTAGACGTTGGCGTAGCGCAGAGCGACGTACGGGAGCCCGTACTGCCCGTGGTAGACGTGAAGGTAGCGTTCGCAGGCGAGCTTGGCAACCCCATAGGGGGAGACGGGGTACTGGGGATGGTCCTCGGTAGCCGGGAACTCCTGTTGCTCGCCGTAGACGGCCCCGCCGCTGGAGGCGAACAAGACCTTCTCCACCCCGTGCGCGACACAGTTCTCGAGCAGCCGGAGGGTAGCGAGCACGTTGACCTCAGCGTCGAAGTCCGGCTCGCGCACCGAGCGCCGCACGTCGATCTGGGCCGCGTGGTGGCAGAGCACTTCGGGCCGAAACTCCTCGAAAGCCTCCTCGCAACCACCCCGGATGTCCGCCTCGTAGAACCGGGCCTCCTCCGAAACGTTCTCCCGTCTACCGCTCGAGAGGTTATCCACTACGGCCACCTCGTGGCCGGAGGCGAGCAGATGATCTACGACGTGCGACCCGATAAACCCGGCGCCGCCGGTGACCAGGACCCTCACCGCCCCCTGACCCCTGTTTTCATGCTCGAAGACTCCAAGCTGCCTACTCGGCCGTCACACTCTTGGCGAGGTTGCGCGGCCCGTCCACCTCTGGGCCTCGGTGACCCGGCAAAGCCATGGCGAACCCGGTCGAGTCGTAGCCGCTATACTCGAAGTTACTAGAGCCTTGCATGAGGACCTCGACGCACCTCTCCCTACCGACGCAATCGGCTATGCCGCACACGGTAACAGCTCCTTTGCCTCGAACACAAAGCCTATCACGCCCACGGCCGGCGCTACATCACACCAGAAACGCTGCGTCTACCGGCTGATCTGACCTACTAGCAAGCCGCTCCGCGGCTGAACAGGACGCACCGCACTGTGCGGGCAAGGATGATGAGATCCCACCATATGGACCAGTTACGGACGTAGTGGCCGTCGATCTGGACTCTATCGGCAAAAGAGGTGTCGTTGCGCCCGCTGGTCTGCCATGGCCCCGTGATCCCGGGGTACACGCGAAGGATCTCGCCCTGTGTCCTGCCTATCCCGGACGATTCGCGAGGCAGGTAAGGCCGCGGCCCGACGAGGCTCATCTCCCCGCGCAGGACGTTCCAGATCTGGGGCAGCTCGTCCAGGCTGGTCTTGCGCAGGAAACGGCCTACGCGGGTAACCCTTGGGTCGTCGCGCAGCTTGTGGTACTTGCTGTACTCCTCCCGCGCCTCCTCGTCTTCCTCGAGCAACCGCTGCAAAACGGCCTCCGCATCGGGCACCATCGTCCTGAACTTTACGCAAGCGAATAGCTTGTTGTCCCGTCCCATCCGCATGGCGCTGTAGAAGACCGGCCCGCGCGACTCAAGCCGCACCAAGAGGCAGAGCGCGAGAAGCAACGGCAGGACGAAGATCCCGCCGGCGACGGTGGCGCATAGGTCCAAGGCGCGCTTCGTGCGGCGAACCCACGGGTCCAGGAGGTTGTGGCGCATCTCGACCCCGAGATTTCCCCCGAGGTTCCGCGCCGTAACGGCGGAGGCGCCGACGCCGGCCAGGTCGGGGATGATCACGACGCTGCGGAAGTGCACGCCCGCCAGGTTCGCTAGCCCCGTCAAGTAATCTTGTGGCGCGCGCGGCATGGCGAGGAAGAGTGTATCCACCCGGTGCTTGCGGCTAAGCTCCACCGCTTCTTCAAGAACGCTTCCGTCGGGCTCCCACCCTTCGCCCTCTTGTACCGCCGCGAGTCGGCTCTCAGACCAGCCGTCGAAGAACATGACGGGTCTGAACCCGAGCCCCCAATCTCGCTTGAGCGAAACCTGCAGCCGCAGGGCCGCATCCCCCGCCCCAGGATCACCACCGGCTTGCCCCACACCCCGTGCAGTCTCATCCACTTCTTCGTTGCGTAGCGCATGAAAGGCGAGAGAAACAGCAGACCCACGAAGACCAGCAGCAATAAGAACCGGGAGACCAGGTCCCCTATTTGGAACGCCAGCGCGAAGATGGCCGCGAACGCCAGGGTCGCCAGCAGGGCGTACGTCTGGCGCTTGAGCTCCTCCGCCTCGTCCATGCCGTAGCCTGGGTAGAGCCCTTGCGCAGCGCGGAACCCAACCCAAACCAGCGCCACGGGCACGATGCTCGCGACCGCTGCTCCGGTAAGGTACCCCGGTGCCCAGAAGATTTCGGCCAAGCACGCTATCTCCCATATAAGGAAGGCGAGCACGACGTCCGAGAACACGAGCG
>JADDPU010000477.1 GCA_016781725.1 Rubrobacter sp.
CCATCGCGTGGTAGCCGCCGTCGACGTGGATGAGCTCTCCGGTGGTGGCGGGCCACCAGTCGGAGAGCAGGCTAACCACCGCGCGGCCCACGGGCTCTGGGTTCGTTGTCTCCCAGCCCAAAGGTGCCTGACGTTCCCACTCGCCCTCGATCTCGTCGAAGCCGCTGATGCCCTTGGCGGCGAGCGTCTTGATCGGGCCAGCCGAGACCAGGTTGACCCGGATGCCGCGCTCCCCGAGGTCCCTTGCCAGGTAGCGCGAGGTGCTCTCCAGGGCGGCCTTGGCCACGCCCATCCAGTCGTAGGCAGGCCAGGCCACCCTGGCGTCGAAGTCGAGGCCGACTACCGAGGCGCCGGGCTTCATTATGTCCGCGAGGCCCACGGTGAGGGCCTTTAGGGAGTAGGCCGAGGTCTGGAGCGCCGTGGCGACCGAGGGCCATCCCGTAGTGAGGAAGTTGCCCCCAAGAGCGTCCTCGGGGGCGAAGGCTATGGCGTGCACCACGCCGTCGAGCCCGCCCCAGCGCTCCTTCAGGTCTCCTGCTACGGCCTCGACGTCTTCCGGGTTGTTCACGTCCAGCTCGAGGACGGGGGGCACCGGCTCGAGGCGCTTGGCTGTGCGTTCGGTGAGGCTGCGAGCGCGGCCGAAGCCGCTCAGGGCGATCTCGGCGCCCTGCTCCTGGGCCAGCCGCGCCGCCGAGTAGGCTATGGAGCGCCGGTCCAGAACGCCTGTTACCAGTACCTTCTTGCCTTCGAGCAACCCGCCCACGCTACCTCCCGAATCGTTAGATCTTGCCCGACCCGAAACAGTCTAGGGAAGGAGCTTCCTCACCGCCAGAGGCGGTGGCGGGCACGAGACCCTACTCCGCGGATGAGGTCGTCTCCTCATCCGGGCGCATCTGCTCGTAGGAGGCCTCCACCCTGGCCTCCCAGGCGAGCAGGTCGTTGCGGAGCCTGTCGATCCTCTTCTCGTCCTGTTCCTCGATGAGGTTGTGTCGCTCGTAGGGGTCTTCCGAGAGGTCGTAGTATTCCTCACCCCGGTTTCCGTAGGAGTAGATGTACTTCTCATCGTTTCTGATGCTCGCCAGGCACGTCTGCTCGTGGTAGCAGCTCGCCATCAGGGTGCGGTCCTCCGACGCCGAGAGCATCGAGGTGCCAGGGTAGAGGCCGCCCGCGATGCGGTAGCCTAGCAGGTCGGCCACCGTGGGGAGGACGTCCAGCTCGTTGACCGGAACCTCTATGAGCCCGCCCTCCGGGTGGCGCGGGTCGTGGATCAACAGAGGAATGTGGAGCCCCTCCTCGTAGATGGTGTTGTCGTGCTGCTTGAGGCCGTGCTCGCCGAACCCCTCGCCGTGGTCGCCGAGGATGACGAAGATCGTGTCCTCGTAGAGGCCAAGCTCCTTGTACTGGGCGAAGAGGTTCTTTAGGAAGAAGTCCTGGTAGCGGACGGTGTTGAGGTACTTGTTGAGCACCTCGTCTTTCGCGAACTGCTTCTGGCCGTAGCGGTCGGGGACTACGTAGTCGTGGTGGGGCGTCACGGTCAGGTAGGAAGCCAGGAACGGGCCGTCCTCGCCGGTCTCCTCCAGCCACTCGCGGCTCGGCTCAAGCATGATGTCGTCCTCGTAGCCGAAGTAGTTGGCCTTGTCGAAGCCTTCCTTGTCCATCCCTTCGGTAGCTATGAAGGTATCGTAGCCAAAGTTCTCTACGAGTTGGGTGCGCTCCTCGAAAGTCTTGGTAGCCGACTGGAAGAACTTGCTCTGGTAGCCGTGGTCTTTCAGGAGGTCGGGGAGACACCTGGCGGGGAGGATGCCCGGTTCTGACTCCGTCTTGTCAGTGTCGAGCGGGGGCTCGAACCCGCAGGTGGTCGCAACTAGCGCTTTGGAGGTGTGCGGGACAACCGCGTAGGCCCGCTCGGCCATCAGGCTCTCCCCGGAGAGCTCGTCCAGGAAGGGCGTAGTCTCGAGATCCTCGTTGTAAGGCGTCGTGGAGCGCGCCCTGGTCGACTCCAGGAAGACGAGTACTACGTTGCGCTTCTCGGTCTCCTTGGTTGGCACGAACCTCGTGTCGGTCGGCAGCTCATCGGGGGAGACCTCGGCCTCGAGCTCGGGCGAGGCGACCTCCTTGACTACCATGTTCGCCAGAGGGTCCCTGGCGAAGGCGTTGCCGGCGTTGGTCACGCTCGGGACGAGCGAGAGGGAGAAGAGCAAGAACACCGCCAGGCAGGTGGCCAGCAGGATCTTGCGTGTCTCTCCGGCGCCCTTTGCCCGCGGGCGCCAGGCGCCGGTGGCGAGGCGGGTCAGGAGGGCCGGCCCCAGGACGGTGTAGAGGAGCCCGGCGGAGACCAGGATCCAGTGCAGCGCGGTAGTCTCGGAGCCTATGGCGCCCTTTATCTCCCCGAGCGAGGAGACCGAGACGACCACGAAGCTCCAGCCCAGGGTAGACCCCGTCTTCTCGTAGAAAAAGTGGGCGCTCGTGGTCAGGACGACTACCAACACGACCGAGACGTGCAGCAAGACCAGCGAGACGACGCGCGCCCAGCGGGTTCGCACTATCGCGAAGACGCCGACCCACAACGCGACATACCCCAGGTTGAAGAGCAGATCCGAGCGCACCTGGTCGAGGAACCCCAGGGGGCCCGGCGACCCGTGCCTCGTGACGATCCTTATCACTTTAAGGACGACGTTGTAGACGAAAAGGGGTAGCAGCAGGCTCGCCAGGTAGACCCAATCCTCCCTAGTCAGGAGGCTTCGCACGCGCGCCATGACGCCCATTATGCTCTTTGTAACCGC
>JADDPU010000444.1 GCA_016781725.1 Rubrobacter sp.
ACTCGGGCGAGAGCCTGGACGCGGTTCATCAGATTCTCGGAAGAACCGTGCTAGCGGGGGAATCCCAAACGATCCACAGTTCCGCACCAAGCTGAAGATAGCCTCGGAGTTGGTAGAGCTTGCCGTGGGTAGAGGCATCCCTTTCAGGGCGGTGGTTGCCGATTCGTTCTATGGCGAGGACGAGGGTTTCAAACAGAGGCTTGGCGAACTGGGCGCAGGTTATGTATTGGCCTTGAAGCCCTCGCACGCTTGGTGGCACAAGATAGGCGAGATAGGCTCGCCATGGGGTGCACCCACCTGTGGAGCTAGAAGCGCTGCTTGATTGGGTGTTCTCTGGGAGAGGACTCTACCTCTATGTCCGTTAGCAACAAACTACCGATCACTCTAACCTCTCGCAGGTCAGCAAGTACGCCCTCTCGGACGCCGAGAGGGCACGGGCGGGGATAGCGAAACTGCAGGCGCTAGTTCCCGGCATATATGACACGGACCCGATGCCCTGGGCCTATTGGGGCGACGCTTCGGGTGCTCCGGCGACCTCTGGACTTTGAGGGATTACTCCTCCTTAGGACCGCGCGCCACCACAACCGCGCACCGCGCCCGGCGGAAGACCACCTCAGCAAAGCCGCCGGAGAAGAGGCGGCCGAAGCCTTCGGTCCCCCGGCCGCCGGTGACGATCAGGCCCACGGAAAGCTCCTCGGCGAGCCGGGCGACCTCTTCCTCGGGCTCTCCCTCAGCGTAGTGAGAGCCGGCCACCGCGCCCCCCATCTCATCGACTTGACGGACCTTCTCCTCGAGTAGCGCCAGGGCGGCGACCCGTACGGCGTCCAAGAGGGCCTCTCGCCGCCCTTTCTCCCAGCGGTGCGGGTAGGGTCTTTGCGGCTTGGTCGAGATAACGTGGGCTACGTGCAGCTCCGAGCCCGTGCCCTTGGCGAGCTCTACGGCGACCCGAGCGGCGGGGGCGGACTCCTTTGAGCCGTCGGTGACCAAAAGCATCCTTGTCGGGAACATACTCACCGTCCCCTCTCCGATTCTCGCGACGGTTTCTCGGTGACCTCCACCGCGAGGGCGACCGGTCCGCGCTTGCCCTCTCCGACCTCGTACTTGACCTTATCGTTGGGCGCGAGGGTCAAGGGGCCACCCCGAACCTCGGAGTGGTGGATGAAGAGGTCCTCGCCTGTGGGCCGCACCAGAAATCCGTAGCCCTTCTGCGCGTCGAACCACTTGACCCGCCCCCGCTCACGCGGCAACTTTCCGGCCGCTTCGCCGGCCCTTCCATCAGAGGAAGGGGTGGACTGCGCGGAGTTATCGTCCCTGGTCGCCGTCGAAGTCTCCCCGCTGTCGGCCTCCAGCACTATCGAGTCCTCGGCGACCTTCACGGTAACCGCATCGACGCCGGCCCAGTGCTCCTTCCAGATGGGGTCTTCGGCCACAGCCGGGTGAAGGTACTTACCGTGCGATTTCCCCGGAATCATCCGTTCCTCACTACTCTCTCGGATATGCCAGGTCCGGAAGCTACCGGCAGGAAGCCGACCTATGAGCCGCCCTCCTCCTCCAGTCCGTTCTGTAAAGCGGTCCATGCCAGGACCGCGCACTTCACGCGGGCAGGGTACTTTATGACGCCCTTGAGCGCGGCGAGGTCGTCGTGTTCGGGGAACTCCTCCTCGCCGACCATCATGGACTTGAAGCTCGCGACCTCCTTGTGCACATCTTCGCGGTTCTTGCCCACAAGCCGCTCGGCCATCATCGAGGCCGAGGCCTGGGAGATGGAGCAGCCCCACCCGGTGAACTTCACGTCGGCGAGCTTGTCCCCGTCGAAGCGGGCGTAGACGGTCACCTCGTCGCCGCAGAGGGGGTTGAGGAGGTGCTCCTCGAGGTCATGGTTCTCCAGTTCGCCCCGGTTGCGGGGTCGCCGGTAATGGTCCATGATGATCTGCGTGTAGAGCTCGCGCATCATGCTCATCTTGCGAACGCTCCGAAGAACTCGCGGGCACGTACCAGAGCCTCGACCAGCGCATCCACCTCATCCTTGGTGTTGTACAGATAGAAGCTCGCCCGGGCCGTCGCCGCGACGCCGAGGCGGCGCATCAGAGGCTGGGCGCAGTGGTGGCCGCTCCTTATGGCTACGCCCTCCTCGTCCAGGAGCTGGGAGAGGTCGTGCGGGTGCACGTCCGGCAGGAAGAAGGAGACGAGGCCCGTCCGGTCCTTCCCGGGGCCGTAGACGGTGATGCCCCCGATCTCGGAGAGCCTCCGGTAGGCGTACTCTCCCAGCCTCCGCTCGTGCTCCCGAACGTTCTCCATCCCCAGAGCGTCAAGGTAATCCACGGCCGCCCCGAGCCCCACGGCCTGGGCTATGTTCATGGTCCCGGCTTCGAACTTGTGGGGCAAGTCGTTCCAGGTAGAGTGGTCGAGATGGACTTCCCGGATCATCTCCCCCCCGCCAAGGAACGGGTCCATGGCATCCAGGATCTCCGGCCGGCCCCACAGCACCCCGACCCCCGTGGGGCCGAGCATCTTGTGCCCGCTGCACGCGAAGAAGTCGCAGCCCAAAGAAGCCACGTCCACCGGCATGTGGGGCGCGCTCTGCGCCCCGTCCACCAACATCAGCGCCCCGGCATCGTGCGCCATACGGGCCAGTTTTTCGACAGGGTTGACCGTGCCGAGGACGTTAGAGGCGTGGATGCATCCGACCAGCTTCGTATTCGGCCCGATCAGGCGCTCCGCTTCCTCCATGTCTAGTGTGCCGTCCTCTCGGACGGGGATGAAGCGCAGCCTCGCGCC
>JADDPU010000548.1 GCA_016781725.1 Rubrobacter sp.
GGTCACCAACTGGTGAAGCAGTACGGTCTTGTGAAGCGCGCGTCTTGACCACTATCTCGTTGTTTGGGAAGGCGCGGAAGGCCAGCCGGGACGATCTTGCACTCGCGCACCCGGCCGAGGGTCAAGGGCACCGCGCGTCCGTGGGGCCCTGCATCACCCGTGCGGGGCATACCGGCCCTCCGAAGGCCGCTACCGGCGTAGGAGCCCGACCACCAACGAACACGGGAAGCGTTCCCGGCAGCGCCAGAGACGCTTCCAGCCAAACAGCCTTCGACTCGAGGTTCCGCAGAGCTTCAGAGGGGCCTTCGAGGCGTTGGAGGACCTGGAAAGCTTGCCCTCTCCTAGCGGGTTTTGGTCATCAGCGCGACGAGCACTTCGGTGGTGCCCATAAGCGCGTGCGGCAGCCAGTGGCGCGGACCGTTCTCGGCGAAGCCGAACAGCCACGGCGAGGCCGCTATCAGCGCGCCGCTCATGGCGTCCAGCGTCAGGTGCGCCGGCATCGGCACGAGCTTGACGAGGCCGAGTTCGTAGTCGGTGAGCAAACTCGAGGCGACGGCCGCTCCGCTGGCCAGGCGCAGGGTACGTGCCGACCCCGCCACTTCGTCTAACCCTAGCAGGGCCGGGGTGGCGTAGAGGGCACCTGCGGCCGCGTAGTCGACAATGCCGTGCACACCGGTGGGGATCACGCGCAAGCTCATCTCGCTACCTCCTCAGATCGTGGGCGCCGAAACTTGCCCTGCGTTCGTACCCGGGGCCCCGGCGCGAGAAACGGAGGACCGGCGTGCGTTCGGCTCGGGGTCCCTTGGTCTTGGGGCTACCCCTCGGTCGGTCGCTCGGTCCCCTTGCCAACGCCGGAACGAACGAGGGTGCGATGCGTGAGGTCTGCCCGGACGCCCGTGACCTCTAACCGGAGGTCACGGGCGTCACCCTACCCACACGGTGCCATCCTTGAGCACGGGGTCCTTCAAAGGCGTTTGCAGGTTGTAGATCACATCACGTCTTTTCTCTCCACCACGATGGGCCAGCCCCGCCGTCGGGCGACCTCGAAAAGGGCGCGGTTTGGGTTGAAGGCTATGGGGGTCCGGACCAACTCCAAGAATCCCACGTCGGAGAGGGTGTCTCCCATGCCCACAGAGTTTTCGAGACCCACGTCCGCGTCTTTGAGGAAATCCTCTAGTACGTGCCGCTTGTTCTTGAACGGGTAATGGAGCACCTCCCCGGTGTAGTACCCTCGCGCGTCTTGGGCGAGGACCGTGCCCCAGGAGCGGTCGAAGCCCAAGGGGTCCAGGAAGAGGTCGAGTATCTCCTGGGGGGACCCGGAGATGGCTACGAGCTGGTAGCCGACCCGCTTTAGACGCGCGGCCATATCCCGCGTATACATGTGCAATCTCCTGCCGTGGGCCTCCACCTCCACCCTGGCGCACCGTCGCAGGTCCCTCACGGAAGCACCCTTCAGTTCCCGCAGGAAAAGCTCCACGACGAGCCCATCGTAGGTGTCGTAGGAACCTCGGCGTTCCACCCAGGCGTAGTAATCTCGGCTCAGATCCTCCCGCACCCGCTCCGAGAAGACGCCCTCGTTCACAAGCCGACGGGTTAGCGCGGGCAAGAGGCCGCGCCTGAACAGGGTGCCGTCCACGTCGAAGACCGCCAAAGGGCCCTTCGCCGGCGACTCGGTCTCTACCATAGACCCAATTATGCCACCGACCCCATGCCCCTCGTCCCGCGGACTGTTATCCTGAACAAACTCACAGCCCGCCGCTCGAACTAGCGCGATCCGACGGTGGCCAGAAACCCACGCCGCGCGCCAATACTGCCCCCAGGGTTTGGTTCGAGACCCCGGCCCTCCGGTCCCTTCGCCCCTGTAGAGGCGTTCGTCCCTCCGCCCTCTCTCCTTGGCCGCGCCGCCCGAAGACGGATCCTGCCGCGGTGGAGGCGCTGTTCGTTACCGAGGGGTCACGCCGAACCTGGGCCTGGCAGTGTCTCAGAACAGCACGGTGCAGCGTCCCTTCGGGACCGACGATACCCGAGGAGCTGCCACCCCCTGCAGGCGACGGATCGTTTGCTCGTGCTCGCTGATCTCCCGGCCGTGATAGTCTCTGGTCGATTGAAAAACCGGCGGCAGTGGTTTATAGCTCATACGCGCAGTCTTTCGTGACTATCGGCGCTTCGGGGACCACAATCACTATAGAGGACGGAAGGTGCCTATTGCACTACACTAGATACCAAGAGCTACCTCTGGAAAATAGGGGCACCTCAAAGAACAATCGGCTACTACCTACCGACGAAGTAATCTTTGTCGGTGTAAAATCGTAACAAGATGCGACTAATTATCTCCGAGAAAGCCAACACGGCGAAGAAGATCGCCCAGTTCCTCTCCGAAGGGTCGGTGAAGGAGGGCAAGCACCGTTCCGTGCCGCACCACACCTTCGAGTGGAAGGGCGAGCAGACGGTCTCCGTTGGCCTCAAGGGACACGTCCTCAACCCCGAGTATCCAGAACAGTACTCCAACTGGCAGAAAGTCGAGCCGCGGGAGCTAATAGACGCCGAGATCCTCAAGTCCGTCTCCGAGAAGGGGGTGGCCGAGGCCATAAGGTCGCTCGCCAAAAAGGCGAGCAGCGTCGTGATCGCCACGGACTTCGACCGCGAGGGCGAGTTGATAGGGGTCGAAGCCCTCTCCTTGGTCTTCGAGGCGAACCCGAAGCTCGTCGACCACGTCGAGCGGGCGCGCTTCTCGGCGCTCACGCCGGGCGAGGTCGGCCGCGCGTTCGACGACCTCCTCGAGGTCTCGCGGGAGCTGGCCGAGGCCGGTGAAGCGCGGCAGGATATAGACCTGATCTGGGGCGCGACCCTGACCCGCTGGGTCTCCCGCGCCACGAAGCGCTACGGGAGCGCCTTCCTCTCAGTCGGCCGCGTCCAGTCCCCGACCCTCGCCCTCATCGCCGAGCGCGAGCGCGAGCGGCGGGCCTTCGTCCCCGAGCCCTACTGGGAGCTCGAGGTGAACCTCCAAAACGGCGAGCCCTTCACAGTCCGCCACCAGACCGACCGCTTTAAAGACGAGGCGAGGGTCCGCGAGGCCTACGAGAACCTCGCCGAGACCGCGACGGTAACCGAAGTCGAGCAGAAGTCCGCGACCCGCAAGCCGCCCACGCCGTTCAACACCACGGCCTTTTTGACGGCGGCGGCCTCGCTCGGGATCAGCCCTTCGAGGGCAGCCCGCATCGCCGAGGACCTGTACACCGACGGCTTTATCTCTTACCCAAGGACGGACAACACAGTCTACCCGCGCTCTCTGGACCTGCGCGAGGTGCTCGGGTATCTGAGGCGCGTCGAGGGGGTAGGCGAGCACGCCGAGAGGCTGCTCGGGCAGGAGAAGCTTTCGCCGACGCGGGGAAAGAAAGAGACCACGGACCACCCCCCGATCTACCCGACCGGGTACGCCTCCAAAGAGTCCATGCGCGACGACCGCTGGAAGATCTACCAGCTGGTCGTCCGGCGCTTTCTCGCCACCCTCTCACACGAGGCGAAGACGCTGCGCACGACGCTGCGCTTCGACTCGGGCGGCGAGACGCTCGTCACCGGCGGGACTGTGGTAACCGAGGAGGGTTGGCTCGGGGTCTACCCTTACAGCCGCCGCGCCGACGAGGAGCTCCCGGACCTCCGGGAAGGCGACGTCTTGCAGGTGGTCGGCAAGGAGATCCTGGCCAAGGAGACCCAGCCGCCAGGCCGCTACGGGGCCGGTCGCCTCATAAACGTGATGGAGGACCTCGGGCTCGGGACCAAGGCCACGCGCCCGAACATCATCCAGAACCTCTACGACCGGGGCTACGTCCACGACGATCCCCTGGTGCCGACCGAGAAGGGCATGGCAGTGGCCCAGGCCCTGAAGGACTTCGCCTCCGAGATAGCCTCCCACGAGATGACCGCCGAGCTCGAGCGGAGCATGGACGCGATCTCCGAGGGCAAGATCTCCAAGGACTCGGTCGTCGACGAGTCCCGCGACGTCCTTCGCCGCGTCTACGACCACCTCCAGAGCTCGGAGACCGAGTTCGCAGACATCGTGTGGGAGGGCATCCGTACGGACGAAACCCTTGGCAAGTGCCCCGAGAGCGGCCACGACCTGATCATCCGCCGCAGCCGCAAGAGCCGCAAGCGCTTCGTCGGCTGCTCGGGGTACCCGGACTGCCGGGTCACCTACCCGCTCCCGCAACGCGGTGAGATCATACCTCTAGGCACCCAGTGCGACGCGTGCGGCTCGCCCGAGATAAAGGTGCTTGGCGGCAAGCGTCCCTGGGTAACCTGCATCAATATGGACTGCCCGAAAAAGCAGGAGCAGAGAGAGGCCGCCGCGAAGGCGGAGCAAGAAGAGGGGGGTAACGGCTCATCGACGGAGAACGTCCAACAACTGGAGAAGTCCACCACATAGAGAACAGGCTCGACCTCGACCTCCAGGAAGAGCGTCCCGCCGACCCTCCTTCACCCTTCACCCGTGTCGCCGGATACATCCTGATCCTCGCCATCGTGGCCACGGTTTGGTATTCTGCCGCGATATAGTTAAGATAAGTGAAGAAACGGTTAAAGGGTGAGTAGATAATGCCCCCGATCATCGGCATAACTGCGACGTTGAAAGAGGATGTTGACTCGGTGGCGGAGCGGCCGCTGGGCAGGTTCGTGCGGGCCGACCTTGACTACGTCGAGGGTGTCGCGGCGGCCGGGGGCGTGCCCGTGGTCTTGCCTCCCGTAGGGGGAAGGCGGACCGCCGAGGCCGTGATCCGCGGCCTGGACGGTCTGTTGCTCAGCGGCGGGAGCGATCTCGACCCTGGCTACTACGGCGAGGAGCCGGCGCCCGAGCTGGGCCCGACCATCCCCGAGCGGGACGCGTTCGAGATGCCGCTCCTGGCGCTGGCGCTGCGCCACAAGCTCCCCATCTTCGGCATCTGTCGCGGGATGCAGCTGCTTAACGTGGCGCTGGGCGGGACGCTCTACCAGGACCTCCCGTCTCAGTGGGGCAGGGGCGTCCTAAAGCACCGCCAGGAGACGCCCAAGTGGCAGCCGACGCACGAGGTCGAGGTATTGGGCGGGGCCTACCTCGGGGAGATCATGGACCGCGACGTGATCAAGGTCAACTCGTACCACCACCAGGGGATCAAAGACCTGGCCGGCGGCCTCGTGGTGTCGGCCCGTTCGGCCGACGGGGTCGCGGAGGCTGTCGAGGCCGGGGACCTGTCGGAGCGGTGGCTCGTCGGCGTGCAGTGGCACGCCGAGGCGATGCGCGGCGCGGACCCCCGTCAGGGCGCGCTCTTCGAGGCCCACGTCTCGGCCGCCGAGCGCCACGCTATGCGCCGGGCCGCGGCCTAGAAGAAGGGCGGCTCGCTACGCGAGGCGCGGGAGGCGTTCGGAGGGGCCTCTTCGTAACGGTCGAGGGCCTCGACTTTTCAGGCAAGTCCACCCTGGTACGCACGCTGCGGCCACTTCTCTCCGACCTTCCTACGCACTTCACCCGCGAGCCGGGCGGGACCCCGGCGGCCGAACGCATAAGGGAGATCGTGCTCGAGCCTGGCGTGGAGATGGATGCCTGGACCGAGGCCTACCTCTACGCGGCGGCCCGGGCCGACCACGCGCGCCTCGGGATTCTGCCGCGTCTCCAGGCAGGCGAGAACGTCGTGAGCGAACGCTACCTGGACTCCAGCATCGCCTACCAGGGCTGTGGTAGGGGACTGGGCGTCGAGGCGGTGCGCGCGCTGAACGCCTTCGCGGTGGGGACCGTCGTGCCGCACAGGACGTTCTATCTGCGGCTAGACCCGGCGGAGAGGGAGCGGCGGGCCGAGAGGCTCGGGGCGCCGGACAGGATCGAAGCCGTCGGGGCCGAGTTCATGCGGCGGGTCGAAGAGGGTTTCGAGGAGCTGGCGCGGCTGGAGCCGGGGCGGATCGAGGTCCTCGACGCCTCCCGCCCCCCGCACGAGCTCGCCAAAGTGGTGGTAGGGCGGATGCGAGACCTGCAATATACTCGGGGCGACGAAGGGTAGCTTCCCTCGAGGAGGGGCGTGGACAGGAGGCCGGAAGACGGGAGAAGGCTACGGTTCATGGGGATAGGCCTCGGGGATGGCGTCGCCGTCGGGATCGGGATCGGGATACTGCTTGAGAACATAGCCCTTGGGGTTGCGATCGGCCTCGGGTCAGGGGTGGCTATCGGGGCCGGTCTCGGGGCGCGCGACGACGAGAACGATGAGGATGGCTGAGCTGGCGGCGACCTTCGAGGGCGTGCTCGGGAACGGGGCGGCGCTGCGCCTCCTCGAGACGGCCCTTCGGACGGGCGAGGTCTCCCACGCTTACCTATTTCACGGCCCTCAGGGGGTAGGCAAGCGCACCGTGGCCCGCAGGTTCGGGGCGGCGCTGGTCGCGGGTGGAGATCCTGGGGCTGAGAACCGGGCGCTGCGGGGGCTGCACCCGGATCTCACGGAGGTCGCGCCCGAGGGCGCGTTTACTACCATCGGGCAGGTTCGGGAGGTGGTGCGCCTCGCTTCGGGACGGCCCTTCGAGGGGGCGCGCCGCGCGTTTATCCTGCAGGCGGACACGCTGAACGTGCAGGCGGCGAACGCGCTCCTCAAGACGCTTGAGGAGCCGGAAGGGGAGACGGTCTTCCTGCTCGTGGCGACCTCGCGCGAAGGGGTATTGCCCACCATCCTCTCCCGCGCCCAGGCGGTCCGGTTCAACCCGGTTCCGGCCCCGGTGGTGGCGGATCTCTTAGAGGAGAGGGGGGCCGATCAGCCGGCTCTTGCGGCGGCGCTCGGGCGGGGCAGCGTGGGGCTCTCGCTGCGCTACGCGGAGGAGCCGGAGTTCGGGGAGTTGCGCGAGGCCGTCTTCGAGGCGGGGTTCGCCTTCTCGGAGGATTTCGAGGAGCGTCACGGGGCCGTTGCGCGGATAGTGGGCCGGGCCGAGGCCGTGGGCGCCGCGAGGGAGCGGGAGGTACTGGCACACTTCGAGGAGCAAGACCGGCGGGTCAAAGAAGGGGCGAAGCGCGCCGGCAGGGCGGCCAGGGACGGGGCGGTGCGCGAGGCTTTAGGGTTGCTGGCCCTGCTCTACAGGGACGCGGCCGTGGTCGGGGCCGGCGCGGAGGAGCTGGCCGCCAACGCGGACAGGGTGGCGGAGATCCGGGATCGCGTAAACGGATATCCTGGGGCGGACTGGGCAGGGGCGGCGCTGGTCTTCGGGGAAGCACGTTTGGCTCTTGCGTATAATGTGTCTCCGGAGGCGATCCTGGAGGTGGCATTATCGCGGGTACGGCAGAAGATACTAGAACCCTCCCGCGGCTCGTCGATGTCCGCATCCCAGGCTGGACCGTCCCGAGGCTCTGCTACGCGCGGGAGTTCGACCTCAGGGTCGGCTACTCCGTGGTCGTCGCGACCGAGGTAGGCGAGTTTATAGGGAGGGTAACCCTCACGCCCCGGCGCCGCGAGCCGTACACGGAGCCCTACGAGATACTCAGGGTCGTCACCCCCGAGGACGCCCGCGAGGCCGATCAATTCAGGGAGCTCGGGCGTGAGATCCGCAACGAGGCAAGCAAGCTCGCCAGGGATTACCGGGTTACCGGGGTGCAGTTCATAGGGTGCGACGTCTCCCTCGACGGCTCCTACATCGAGGTCAAGTACCAGGCCGAGGCGAAGGAGGTGGACCTCGCCCCGGTCAAGGACGGCCTGGAGCGTACCTACGAAGCCAACGTCGCCCTTCGCAGGTTCCGCTTTATCGACCGCTCGGGGGACGCCTCCGGTTGCGACACCTGCGGTCTGCCTCTGTGCTGCGCTACCTGGAGCGGCGCCAGGAGCCTCGGGCCCGTCAACGTCAGGCTCGCCAAGCAGCAGGGCGTGACGCCGAACGAGAAGATCTTAGGGTGCTGCGGCGAGGTGAAGTGCTGCATGCGCTACGAGCACGACGCCTACAAGGAGTTCAAGGAGCGGGCGCCCTTCCGCAACTCCAATGTGAGGCTGGGCGAGCGCGAGGGCGAGGTCGTGGACTACTCGATGGTCAAAGACTCCGTCTTCGTGCAGTTCGGGCCCAGGCGCACCGACCAGGAGCTCGTCCCTTTGGGCCTACTCGCCCGGGAAAACCCGGGCGTCATCCCCGCGGACACCGAGGAGTGGGAGCTGCCGGCACCTCCTCCGGGTCCCCCGCAACAGCCGGATTCTTAAAGTCCCGTGCTCGACAACCTCTGCGACGTGCCGGGCGTGCTCGTGGGCCACGCCACCGACAACGAGGGGATCACCGGCTGCACCGTCGTCCTCTTCGAGGGTCCGAACGGGGCCGTGGCGGGCGTGGACGTGCGGGGCTCCTCGCCGGGGACGCGCGAGACGGACCGGCTCGGGCCGGTGGGCGCCGTGCGCCCGACGCACGCCCTGCTCCTGACCGGCGGGAGCGCCTTCGGGCTCGCGGCCGCCGACGGCGTGGTGCGCCTTCTCGAGGAGAGGGGCGTCGGCCTCGACGTGGGCGTGGCCCGCATACCCCTGGTCTCCGCGGCCGTCCTCTTCGACGTGGTCGTCGGCGATCCCGCGGCCCGCCCCGACGCCGCTATGGGTTACGAGGCCGCCTCAGCCGCCGCGAGCACAGACTTCGGGCAGGGCAGCGTGGGTGCTGGGACCGGCGCCACGGTCGGGAAGGTGCTTGGCATGGGCCGGGCGATGAAGGGGGGGGTCGGGAGCGCCTCCGTCCGGCTCGAAGGCGGTCTCGTCGTCGGTGCTCTGGCCGCCGTCAACGCCTTCGGTGACATCCGCGACGGGCGGGGCGCCGTGCTCGCCGGCCCCCGGTTGGAGGACGGGACCCTCGGGGATACCGTAGCGCTGCTGCCGAAGGCGGCGGCCCGCATGCGCTGGGGAGAGAACACCACCCTCGGCGTCGTCGCCACCAACGCCCGGCTCAGCAAACCGCAGGCCAACAAGGTCGCGCAGATGGCCCACGACGGGTTGGCGCGGGCCATCGAGCCGGTCCACACCACCGTGGACGGGGACGTCGTCTTCGCGGCGTCGGTCGGCACCCTCGATGCGGTCGTCGACGTGGTCGGGGCGTGGGGGGCGCGCGCGATGCAGGAGGCCATCCTCAGGGCCGTCCGGGTCGCCGAGGGCCTACCCGGCATCCCGTCGCTCTCCGAGTACGCCACCCGGTGATTCTCCTCCGGCCCCTGCCGCCGCCGCAGGCCGTCCTACCTCCGCCGGTCGGCGAGCCTCTCCCGGCGACGGCGATGCTTCCCGCCCCCGAGATCACCGGAAGGGAGGCCCATAGCAGGCTCCGATTAGGAACCCGACGCCGGACCCCACAGGTCCCCTCCAACGCCCGTCGGTCGCGCGTGCGCTACCCGAGGCGTTACCGCTACCCCCCTTTCGCCACCGTCCGGTCGATCTGCTCCCTCACCTCTGGTGGTGGCCCCTGGACATACAGGACCGCCCCCCAGGACATGAAGATCGTCGGGTCCGCCAGGTTCCGCTTCACCTCGAGCCCCAGCTCACCGTAGTCCTCCAGAAGGAACGAGGCGGTGACGGCCTCGGGTTGGGCCCTTACCGGCTTGGCGGGCTCGTCGGCGTCCACGTTCGGGCCGGACAGGTACGAGACAAAGACCCAGTACCCGACCCAGTCCGCCAGCACCGGCGTCTTGGCCGCGGATTCCTTTTCCGTTCCCATCTGCTTAGTACGGCCTCTCGACCCAGACGGGCTCGGGCGTGATCTCCTCTGCGGGCTTGCCCCCGGGGTCCTTGGCCCCGGTACCGCTCACCGTCATCAGCGGC
>JADDPU010000484.1 GCA_016781725.1 Rubrobacter sp.
CTTCGGCTATGCGGTAGACGAAGTACAGCGCCAGCGGCAAAAACGCCAGGGAGATCAGCGTCCCCCACAAGGAGAGGGCGACCTTCGTGGAGGGTCCCCCGAACAGTTCCGCGAAGGAGCGCACCAGGAGCGGGTAGAGCGGGAAGAAGGCGGGGGAGACGTTCTCCGGCGGTTGGAGGTAGCCGCCCGCCGCCAGCGCCGCGTAGTGCTCCCCGTCCCAGTGCGACCAGAGGTTCATGGTGCCGAACGGCACGTCGGCGGTGATGCTCTGGAAGCGCGAGACCGGCACTACCCTCGCGAGCAGGGCTCCGGCCAGCAGGTAGAAGAGGCGGCTTGCGGCGTAGACGAGGAGCACGAAGCCCACGGCACCCGTGTTCTTGTGGTTCTCTCTCTCGTCTCCCATCCCTGGTCCAAGATCGGTGCCGAAGCCGCGGTTCGCCTGGGCGAGTCGCGGGGGATTATACCCGCGCGTCTTGCCGGAACGCCGAAGACCGGCCGCTTAGCGGGGTTCGACGATCAGGACGTCCCGGTTCTCGAAGACGGTTCGGTAGAGGTCTGGCCGGGCTTTAAAGAGCCGCCAGAAGTCCAGGGTGGGCCTGTCCGGCATGTTCTTGTAGAGGACGACGTAGCGGACGTCGTGCTCCTCGAGGATGCTCTGCGTGCGCCCGTCCCCTGGGTGGGTCACTACCCAGATCACGTCGAGCAGCGGCCCGGGCCCGGTGGGGGGCAGGTCCCTGGGGCGCTCTATCTGCCACAGCTCGAACGACTGGAGCGCCGAGTAGTGTCCCATGGCGAGCATCATGCGGCTCGGCACCTGGTTCTCGTGCGGGCTCACTATGATGTTGCCCCCCTCGTTATGCTGCTCGAGCCACTCCCCGGCGGCGGAGATCTCCGGCGTTATCGTCACCTGGATGCTCGGGCCTGAGGCCCACCTCAGGCTCTGCGCCGTCTGCACCCCAACCAGGCTCACCGCCAGCAGCACCGCCGCCGAGGTCGCGAAGACCGCAGCCGCCCGCCGGTGCGCAGCCAGGGATCGCAGCAAGGTGACGAGGGCGAGGGCCGCGAGCAGCGCCAGCGGCACGCCGAGGTCGCGGCCGAAGCGCTGGGGAAAACCTGTGAGCGCGGTGCGGCTGCCGGCGAAGAGGATCAGGGCCCAGAGCAGAAGGGTGATGTGCGCGACCGGCAGGCCCCCGCGCCTCCACCCGTCGGCCACCAGCAGGATGGCCCCGAGCAGGCCGAGCCAGGTCACGGGTTGGGAGACCATCGTCCCGACCAGGAGGCCCATCTCGTAGGGTGCCTGGGTGCCCACCGCCATGCCCACGGCGTCGCCCGTGGTGCTCGACTCGGACCCGCCGGCCAGCCCGGCTATCGTCCCTCCCAGATCGTAGGTGTCCCACGCGTACACCACGGCGAGCGAACCGAGGGCCGCCAAAGAGAACAGCAGCGCGATTCCCCTCCTCCGGTCTCGCAAGAGCAGGTAAGGCACGAAGCACATCCCTACCACCGCGAGCAGCAGCGCCAGGTAGAAGCTCGCCACCTGATGGTAGAGCACTACCGAGGAGCCGAGCAACGCCAGCAGGACCCCGCCGCGCGGGGAGGGCGAGGCGTACATCCCCGCCAGGGCGGCCAGCGTCACGACCACGAGGAACTGGGCGGCCACCAGGTTCGGGTACATGGCGTCGTTAAAGTAGTAGTAGGTGCCGCCGAGGAGGACCGTTAGGAAGGCCGCGGCCAGCCCGTACTCGAAGCCCCACAGCCGCCGCGCCAGCGCGTAGAGGGAGAAGGCCGGCAGGAGAAAGAGCGTGGGACCCAGGACCGGGAAGACCTCGAGGGGCTCGAGGGCGCTCAGGCGCGAGATCATGCCGATAGTCGTGTGGAAGCCTGGGGGGTAGATCAGGTAGGGCTCGATCTCCCCCACGGTCATCATGCGGTTGGCCATCACCGCGTGGGAGTAGTGGTCAACACCCCGCATCAAGGGCCACTCGTGCAGGGCGGGCCCGAGGTAGCCGCGGGCGAGCGCCAGCACGAGGACAGCGAGCAGCGAGAGCCGGCGCCACGAGGGCGGGAAGGAGGGCGAAGGGAGCCAGGCGGCCCCGGCCCGGGGCCCGGTGGGGCCTCGCCGTTCCGCCCTCCCGGACAGGAACAGCTCGAGCAGCCCGGCGGCGACCACCAGGGCGAAGATCAGGACCAGAACCCGCGGGCCTGGAACGAAGCCGCCGGTGGTCTCGGGCGCGGCCGGCTCGCCGGGGATGGCCCCGATCGTGACCCCCATCGCGAGGCCGAACGCGACCACGAGCAACGCCAGCGCGGGCGCGCCCAGAGGAGAGGCGGGTAGTGGCACGACGGACTCGCCCGAGTCCTTGGCCGGGCCGAACCGGAGGTACGCCGCGAGCCCCGAGAAGTAGATTACCGGCGGAGAGATCAGGGCTACGGCCAACGTGACCCCCGTGCCCAGAAGGTACGCAGGCACCAGCGCCACGGCCGGGACCAGCGCCAGGGAGAGCGCCACCGAGTAAACCACCCGCTCGGCGTTGTCCGCCGAGGCGCGCAGCAGACCCGCCCAGAACCAGCCGGGCGCGACCGCGACTATGAACGCTGCGAGCAGGGCCCGTATCAGGTCAAAGAGCAACCCTCACCATCCTCGTCAACCGTGGCAATGGCACGCCAGATAGCTTAACAAGCCATCGCGAAGTCGCCACCCGGGCGAGGCGCCCGGGATGGATTGCACCAACTTTTTACTCGCCTTCAATGCCGCGTTAACCTCCCGCTCCC
>JADDPU010000533.1 GCA_016781725.1 Rubrobacter sp.
GCGCGCCATGAGCCGGCGCAACGACGACCCCGAGGGGGCCTGCCGCCCCTACGACGAGGACCACAACGGCTTTCTGATCGGCGAGGGTTCCGCCGTGATGATCCTGGAGAGCGCAGACTCGGTGGACCGGCGCGGGGCCGAGCCCTACGCGAAGCTCACGGGCCTCGGGCGCACCACCGACGCCTACAACCTCACGGACCCCGACCCGAAGGGCAGCGGCATCCTGCGCGCCATGCGGCTCGCGGTCGAGAGCTCGGGCCTGGACGGGGGCCGGATCGGCTACATAAGCCCCCACGGCACCGGGACCGTCGCGGGCGACGGCCCGGAGTCGCAGGCGATGGCCTCCATCAACCCGGGGGCGAAGGTCTCCGCCACGAAGTCCACCCTGGGCCACTCTTTGGGCGCGAGCGGCGCCATCGAGACGGCGATCTGCGCCCTGGCCCTGAAGGAGAGGACCATACCCCCCATGAGGAACCTAACCAGGATCGCCGAAGGCTGCGCCGATCTCGACTACGTAGTGGACGAGCCGTGCGAGGTGCCCGACCTCGAGGCAGCCCTCTGCGCCAACCTCGGGGTCGGCGGCCACAACGCGGCGGTAGTCCTGGAGCGGGCCTGAGGAGCCGGATGTCACCCGCGGAGAACCCGTACGAGATACCCGAGGGCATCCCCGCCCCGGTAGACGACGGGGCCTGCGACCATCTGCCCGGGATACGGCTTCCGTCCGTGCCCCTCCGCTCCACTGCCGGTGGGCTCGTTGACCTCTCCGCGCTAGCAGGGACGACGGTGGTCTACTGCTACCCGCTTACCGGGAGGCCCGGCCTCGCCCTCCCCGAGGGGTGGGACGAGATCCCCGGCGCCCGCGGGTGCACCCCCCAGTCGTGCGCCTTCAGGGACCATCACGCCGAGCTTCGAGCCCTGGGGGCGCGGGTCTTCGGGCTAAGTACCCAGAGCACCGGCTACCAGCGGGAGGCCGCCGAGCGGCTCCACCTCCCGTTCGCGCTGCTGAGCGACGAAGGGCTCCGGTTCGCGGGGGCGCTGGGACTCCCGACCTTCGAGGTGGACGGTATGACCCTCATAAAGCGGCTGACCCTCGTCGTCGAGAGTGGGAGGATCGAGGGTGTTCTCTACCCAGTCTTCCCGCCAGGCGAGAACGCCCAAAGAGTCGTCGAATGGCTCTCCGCGCGCGTGGCGAGCTAGGGAGGATGCGCAGATGAACCAGGCAGCTACCGACACCTTGCAGGGGAGGCTCGAAGAGCTCGAGGGGATTATCGCCCCACGGGGCAGCGCGCTCGTGGCCTTCTCAGGCGGCGTGGACTCCTCCCTGGCGCTCGCGGTGGCCGCGCGCGCGCTCCCCAAAGAGAGGGTGCTCGCAGTCACCTCCAACAACGAGACCTACCTGCCTTCTGAGCTGGATCTGGCGCGGAGTTTCGTCGAGTCGCTCGGGGTCGAACACCTCGTCGTGAACACGCGGGAGCTGGATAACCCGGACTACGCAAGCAACCCCACCAACCGGTGCTACTTCTGCAAGAGCACGCTCTACTCGGACCTGGCGAAGCTGGCTAAAGAGAAAGGTTACGCGTGCGTGGTGGACGGGGCAAACAAAGACGACGAGGGCGACTACAGGCCCGGTAGGAAAGCGGCGAAGGAGCTCGGGGTGGTCTCCGTGCTCTCCGAGGCCGGGGTGACCAAGGCCGAGGTGCGCGAGCTTGCCAAGTACCTGGGCCTCCCGACGTGGGACAAGCCGGCGCTCGCTTGCCTCTCCAGCCGGTTCCCTTACGGGCAGGAGATCACCCCGGAGAAGCTCTCCCAGGTCGCCCGGGCCGAGGAGTTCCTGCGCGGCGAGGGCTTCCGGCAGGTCCGGCTCAGGCACCACGGGGAGATAGCCCGCCTCGAGGTCGGACCGGAGGAGCTGGAGCGGGCCTTCGCGATGCGCGAGGAGATCTCCGCCGAGCTCTTGGACGCGGGCTTTCTCTACGTCACCCTCGACCTGGCCGGCTACCGCCCCGGCAGCCTGAACGCAGCCCTGAAGCGGCCTGGCAAGAAGAAGTCCCTACCCCTCCTCTCGTCTTAGCCCTTGGAAGCCACGGTCGGGCCGCTCCTCCTGGTCACCCTCCTCGCCATGCTCGTAGGGCTCGCGGGAAGCGTCCTGCCCGGCCTCCCCGGCGTGACGCTTATCTTTCTGTCAGCGCTGGTCTACGCGTTCTCGACCGGCTTCGAGGTGGTCGGGGTGCCAGTCCTGCTGCTCCTCTTCCTCTTCGCCGCTGTCGCCTTCGTGGCGGACTTTGTCGCCACCTCGTACGGCGCCAGGCGCTTCGGGGCCAGCAACTGGGGGACGGTGGGCGGGGCTGTGGGCGGCCTCGTGGGCGCCCTGCTAGGGCTGCTCCTCGCGGGCGTAGGCTCCATGTTCGGCCTCATCTTCGGCACCATAGGCGGCGTATTCTTAGGCGAGTACCTCGGACGCCGCAGGCAAGGACCGGGCGAACAGGGTACCGCCGCCGGGGGCGACTGGCGCCGCACCTCGAGGGCCGCGGGCGGCGTCTTCGTCGGGTTCATAGCCTCCGCCGTCGCGCAGGGCCTACTCGGCCTGCTCAGCGTCGTGGTCTTTGTCCTCGCGCTCTTGTATTAGAGGTTTCAGGCTACAGGTACCAGCCGTCAGGGAGCCGGCAGACGGCCGGCCACGCGCAGACTACGCACCCTGATTTCATCGACCTTGGCTCAGGCGAACCAACCTCGTCCGCTGCACAACGGAAACCTGAAGCCTGTAATCTACTCCTCTTCGCGCCGCTGCTCGCGCAGGAAGCCTTCGAGTTCCTGGGCGAGGTCGTCGCCGGTGGGCAGGTCGCGCGCGCCCTGGGTTGTCTGGGAGTCGAAGCGATCCTCGAGCATCTGGACGTAGGAGGAGAGGTCGGAATCCTGGGAGACCGCTACGGAGACCTGCTCCTGGTAGGTCTGGGCCGTGCGTTCCAGGTCCGAGGTGTTTACGCTGGTCCCCAGCAGGGCTGAGAGCTTGTCGAGCAGGGCGAGGGCGGCGGGGGCCGAGGGCACGGCCGGCAGGTAGTGCGGCACAGAGGCCCAGAAGCTCACCGAGGGCAGGCCGCCTTCGGCGCAGATGCGGTGGAGTACCCCGGTGATGCCGGTGGGACCCTCGTAGCGCGAGGCCGAGAGCCCTAAAGACTCGACCAGGGCCGAATCCTGGGAGTTGGCGGCCACCGAGACCGGGCGCGAGTGGGGTACGTCGGCGAGCAGGGCCCCCATCGTCACCACCATCTCCACTTTCAACTCCTTGGCCAGCTCGACCACGGCCGCCGAGAAGGAGCGCCACCGGAAGTTCGGCTCGGGCCCGGTGAGCAGGATACCCCCCCGACCGCCGGCTGCCTCCACGCTTGGCTCGGTAGCCCACAGGAGGTTCTCGGGCCACTCGACCTTGCGGGTCACGCCGTCGACTAGCTTGATCTGGGGCCGCGTGGTCTGGAAGTCGAAGAACTCCTCGCCGTCGAAGGCCCCGAAACGCCTGGCTCCCCAGGAGTTCAGGACGGTGTCGACAGCGACGCTGGCCGCGTCCGCTGCGTCGTTCCAACCCGTGAACCCCGCGATCAGGATCGGGCGCTCCAGCTCCGGTCGCCACTCCAGGTTGATGTACTTGTTGTCCATAGGGGCTAGCTTATCACGCCCCGGCCCGTCGGGGACCGGTAGCAGGCTTATCAGCCGGGGTGCTGAATCCTCCAGACCTCCCCGTTGCCCCGGTCGAGGTAGAAGAGGGCGCCGCCGCGGCTCACCTTCAGGTCAACCGGCCGCTCCAGGCCCGTGGCGAAGCCGGAGGCGGTGTCCGTGGCGCTATCGTACCGGCGGATCCAGCCACCGCAGAAGTCGGCGAAGAAATAGTCACCAACGTATCCGGCGGGGAACTGTACGTTTCGTGGATTGTAGAAAGCCCCGCCGGTGATCGCGCACCCGGTCGTGTTCGGGCTGCCTTCGTGCTGGTAGGCGAAGATTGGTTGCGTGAAGGCGGGTTTCGACTCGGGGCCCTCCTCGCGAGGCCAACCGTAGTTGGCGCCTTTGGCTCCGCGGTTGATCTCCTCCCAGGTATTGGCGCCCACGTCGTTGATGTGGATGCGGCCGGTGCCCGGCTGAACCGCGAAGCTGTAGGGGTTGCGCAGCCCTCGCGCCCAGATGGCCTTGTTCTTGCCTACCACGTTGTCGTTGGCAAAGTACGGGTTATCCCTCGGGATCGTCCCGTCCTTGTTGATCCTGAGCATCTTTCCGAGGAGGTTGCTCAGACTTTGGGCGTTGTCCGGGTTGGCGTTCTCGCCGACCGCCACGTAGAGTTTGCCGTCCTGGCCGAAGTGGATCGCCCCCCCATTGTGGTTGGTCTGGCTGCTCAGGTTGTCGAGACGCAGGATGAGTCGCCCGCTGTCGGGGAGGAGGCGGTCGCCGCTGCTGGTAAACCTGACGACGCGGTTGTGGACCGGCTCCGTGGCCGTCGCCTTCATGGTGTAGTAGAGGTAGACGTACCCGTTCCGGGAGAAGTCCGGGTCGAACGCGATGCCCAACAACCCGCGTTCGCCGGTCGCGTCTATCCTGCCGGAGAGATCCAGGGCCGGCGTGGCCAACAGCTTCCCTGCCTTGACTACCCGCAGCTTACCCGCCTGCTCGGCGACGAAGATCCTTCTTCCGTCGGGGGCGAACTCCATGGTCGTCGGGCTCTCCAGGCCGGTCGCGACCCGCGCCTGGGTGAACCCGGCGGGCAACTGGGCCACCCCCGAAGCGGCCCCGCCAACGAGCAGCAGGGCGCAGAGACCCAGGGCGAGACCGAGCAACACGAGTAGTCCGCGCGCCCCACGCTTACCAAACCCGTACTCCGAGCCTACGGTATCGACCGGCCGAGCCGCTGGTTGCATGACCTTCTCTCCCGAGATGTGGTTACAGGTGTGCTTTCCAGCACGTATAACAGGCTTGAGGACACAGCGCAACGTGCCCTCGCGCGGGGCGTGCGCCAGCGCACGTCTCCCACTACCCCTCTCAAACGAAGGTCCGGTCGAGCCTCAGGGCGCTCTCCAGGCGCTTGAGGTACTCGGCCTCGGGAATCTCCTTGGCCCCGAGGCGGCCGAGGTGGTCGTTGTGTATCTGGCAGTCGAGCAGAGTGAATCCCCGCTCCTTCAGGCGCCCGACCAGGTGAACCAGGCAGACCTTCGAGGCGTCCCTCATGCGGCTGAACATCGACTCGCCCATAAACGCGCCACCCAAAGAGACACCGTAGAGCCCGCCGACCAGCTCGTCCCCCCGGTAAGCCTCGACGCTGTGGGCCTTGCCGGCGCGGTGCAGCCGCACGTAAGCCCTGACGATCTCGGCGCTGATCCAGGTCTCCTCCCTATCTGCGCAAGCCCGCACTACCCCCTCGAAGTCCTCGTCCACGCGCACCTCGTAGGTTCCTTTCCGGATCACCCGCCCGAGCGACCTCGAGACGTGCAGATCCTGGAATTCGAGCACGCTTCGGGGGTCACAGCGGTAGAACTCGATGCGCCCGTAGCCGTCGGCCATCGGGAAAGCGCCGGCCCGGTAACAGGCTTCGAGAATCTCCGGCGTCAACTCCATGGACCTATGGTACAGCCGCCAGAGATCGGATTTCAGCCCCAGGGGACCCCGGCGCCCGAGAATGGAGGGGCCGCGAGCATCGAACCCCCTGCCCAGAACTCGGCCAGAACCCGAGAGAGCAGGGCCCGGGTAACCCGTCGGCTTCTTGGGCCGACCGGTGAGGGTGGCGGCGGGGGAGTCTGCTCGGCGGTAGGATACGGATCTGGACCGGGAACGGGTGTCCTACGGTCGAGTACCGGAAAGGATAGGAGGCAAAGAGTTGAGCAAGAGCGCGCAGAAGCGGATCGTCGTGGTGCTCTCCACGGCGCTGGCGGCGTGGACGGCGACGAGGATCGCGGGTTCGTTCTTGAACGAACCGGAGGAGCGCGGCGTACAGGACGACGTGAAGGAAGCCCTGTTGCAGGGTACGTTCTCGGTAGCCTTCACCCTTCTGTCCTCCTGGGTCATCCGCAATGTCCTGAGCAAGCGCTGGGACGCCTGATCCCCTAGCGCCCCGACACGGTATGGGGACCTCCATCGCCGTTCCCTCAACGGCCTGCGATTTTGCGGACTTCGCGCAGGCCCGGGCCCTCTCAGAGAACGCGCAACGCAAGGAAGACCGCCAGCGCCACGCAGACCAGCCAGACGGCGACGATCACCACCGCTGCGACGCGGCTTACGGGCTTCTCGCCCTCCGCCACCCCGCGGGCCTTCTCCCTGCACTCAGCGAACACGTCGGGCGGGACCAGCTTCGCGGCGATGAGCACCCCTATCGGGACGACGACCATCTCGTCGAGCAGACCGACCAGGGGTATGAAATCGGGTATCGGGTCTATGGGGCTGAAGACGTAGCCGACGATCAGGGCGGCGAAAACCTTGGCGTACCAGGGGGTCCTCGGGTGCCGGTAAGCCAGGTAGAGGGCGTACGTCTGCGCCTTTAGCCCGCGCGCCCGTCTCTTCCACCCCTCCAGGCTCATCCGTCAATACCCTACAACAGGCACGTCCGAGATCGTGAACCTTTCGGGCTCGGCCCCATTCACAGCCACCGGCGCACCCGCGCCTTGTAGCGCAGGTACTCCTCACCGAAGCGGCGTTCCAGGTAGCGCTCCTCCTTCTCGATGCTGTCGAATTCGGAGGTGCCGTGGATCGCGTCGCCGGCGTTGGCGCCATCGCAGGTACCGCCGCCGCAGGTTATCGCCGCCGACGCCACCCCAGAGGCCAGCAACAAAACAGCCCCCATCGCCTGGATCAGGAGTAGTCCTCGTCTCATCTTCGTACTTTCGCCTCGACGAACGCCGTCTCTTGTGCGCCCAACTCTAACGGTCCATCGTCCGCCAACCGTTACGAAAAGCGTTACCGGCCGAAGCCCCGAGGAGAGTTCTCTGGCTCTGGTCGTCTGCCGCCTGCTCGGGGCTTAGAGCAGGGATCCCACCTCGCCGACCACCTCGCCGTGCAGCCCGCACACCGCGGAGTCGTCGCCGGGAGGCATCTCTACGCCCCTGGCCGCGAGCGCGGCGAGCGCCGCCGGCCGCACGGCCCTGCCGCCGCCGTCTGAGACCTTGAGCGCCATGCCCCAGCCGTCCGGGCTGCCGACCGCGAGAACCCCTTCGGCCCCGCCCTTGACCAGGAGGTCCGTTGCGTCCATGAGCTCGGTGTCGAGCCGGCCGGTTCCGGCGACCAGGAAGGGGTGGGCGCGCATCGCGTCCCGGATGCGCAGGGCTGCCCGGGCAAGCTCGTCGGAGAGGTTTTCGCCGCTGGAGATCCGGGCGAAGCCCGTCGCGAGGCTCCTGAGCGGCAGGGCGAAGGCGGGGACGCCGCAGTTGTCGCCAGCCACGAGTACCTCATCCTCGCGCAGCCCGCAGACCTCGCAGAGGAGCGCCAGGATGCGGCGCTGGAGCGGGTGACCAGGGTTGCGGTAGCCTCCGGTCGTGTAGCCCTCGTGGGCGCAGACGGCGAGCATACCTGCGTGTTTGCCCGAGCAGTTGCCGTGGATGGGGCGCGGCTCCTCGCCACCGCGGGCGAGCTTCGCCGCCTCAGGCGCATAGAGGGGCGGATGCGCCCCGCTCTGGAGGGCGTCCTCGGTGAGACCTGCCTTCTCCAGGAGGGACCGGACGGCAGCCAGGTGGGGCTCCTCGGCGTTGTGGGAGGCGCAGGCGACGGCGAGCTCCGTCTCGGTGAGGCCGAAGGCGTCCGCGGCGCCGGAGAGCACGAGTGGGAGGGCCTGGAAGGGCTTGGCCGAGGAGCGGGCGTAGACGTAGGCGTCGGGGTCGCCAGCGGCGTCGAGGACGTTGCCGTGCGGGTCGCAGACGGCGAGCCGGCCCCGGTGGACGCTCTCGACGAGCGCGCCGCGCCTGACGGCGGCGAGCGGGGCGTCCTCAGGCAGGCCCGCGTCGCCCTGCGGGGGGTTACTCACCGGAGAGCCCGATGATGTGGAGGGCCAAAAGGTCGAGGGCGACGCGCATCCGGCCCATCGCCGCCGAGAAGTCGCCGGCGGCCTGGTACCCACGCGCCTCGTCGACGAGGGCCCGTATCTTTTGCAGCGGTCCGTCGTCCTCGCCGCCGGGGCTCTCGCCGCGCAGGCTGGCCTCGGCCATCCCCAACATGATGTCGACCCTGGGGCTCGCCGTCCACATAGACACGATCGCGATGTCGAGGTAGCTGTGGATCCTGAGCAGGTAAGCCAGGCGCACCGCCGCGTCGGCCCTCTCCCCCGCCTTCACCTAAAACCACCGCCGGATGTTCCCGGAGAGGATGCCCGGCAACGCCGCCTCTGGCACCCCCGCGGCCTCGGCGGCGGCCAGGGTCGCGTGCAGCGTCGAGGGTAGGTCCCCGTAGGGTATGTCCGAGCCGTAGCAGATGCGGGAGGGGTCCAGAGAGGAGAAGAGCACGTAGAGGTCCTTCGCCCGCACGACCGAGGTCTCGAACAAGACGTTAGGGTGACCCTCGAAGGCGCGCGCCGCCTCGAGCACCTCGATCATCGCCGAGTGGCCCAAGATCAGGCGCAGCCGCGGGTAAGCCTCGACAGTCGGCACGAGCGGCTCGACTATGCGCTGCATGGCGAACCCCGCGTGGATCAAGACCGGCAGGTCCGCCTCCGCCGCCATCTCGAAGAGGCACACCACCCGCGGGTCGTCGAGCTCGAAGTGCTGGGAGACGGGGTGGAGCTTTAGCCCCATAAAGCCGCGCCCCACGCAGCGGCCGAACTCGGCCTCGTAGTCGCGGTGCGGGTTGAGGCGGAAGAAGGGCACGAAGAGGTCGGGGTACTCCTCGTAGGCGTTCCAGATCACGTCGTTCGGGCCCGAGTAGTCGTCGCGGGCGTTGGGGTCGTTCAGGGGGAAGACTATGGCCCGCTTTACGCCGGCGGCCTCCATCCGGGCGCGCATACCCTCGGCGGTCATCGTCCGGCCGTCTATGTCGGCCCCGATGTGGGCGTGGGCGTCGAAAACCTCCACGCCGGCCGGGATCCTCTGGCGCACCCACTCCCAGATGCCGGCCATCGCCCCGCCCGTCAGCGCCTCGATGCTGTGCTCTCTCTCCGCCGTCAAAGTGCCAGCCGATCCAACCGTAATCTCCGCGACCAACGACCGTGAAATGGTAGCAGGGGGGGATCGAGGCTGCTAAATGGCTCCGTAAAGCGCGCGATCCGCGGGCCGGGGCGCGGTCCTCAACCTCGGACTTCGAGCTCGATCGGCTTGAAGCTGTAGTTGTTCGACTTCTCGGCCGAGCAGGCCGTCACCCCGACGACCAGATCCATCTCCGCCCTCAGGTCAACGAAATCCCCAGGTCTGGAGAGGGGAGGCCCGATCTCTAACTCGCCCGAGGGCAAGACGTCCACGTTCATGAAAACGTTGAAGGTCGTCGGGATGTCGTCCCCGGCGATCCCGAAAGGCTCCAAATTCTCCTTCAGGTTCTCGAAGCAACTAGGGTGGTACCCGTGGTGGCCTTCGTAGAGGATCTCGAAGGTCTCGGGGCTGCAAGGCGTGAGGAGAAAATCGTGCTTGCCCACCGTGTCTTCGAGGATCGTGAACATCGGGTTGCTCCGGTTGGAGTAGAGGACGTGGCCGGTCGTCAGGAAGATGGTGTTGTTGTAGTCGAGGCTGCGCCCGGAGGAGAGCCGCTCTGAGGTGTCCCCCGCGGCGAAGGCAACCACGTCGGAGACCTGCTCCCCCACGGGGTCGATCACCCTCAGCAC
>JADDPU010000607.1:0-7054 GCA_016781725.1 Rubrobacter sp.
GCTTTTCGTGGTGGAGGTGCATGGTTTGCTCATCTATGGTGGGCTCCAGGGCGTCGTAGCCGTAGGGCAGTTGCGGCAGCTCGTATGCCACTTTCGTCTCTCCTCTCCTCGCTTGCTCTACGGCCCGTATCTTACCCAGAATGCCCCGTTTTTAACGCTGTGTACGGAGATCTGGCCGTTCGGTGGGTTGGGAGGTGAGCGGGGATGGCGGTGCCTGTAGAATGGGTTCCTTGGGAGTCTCTTCTTCACGGGCTCGGCGCAGCGGAGGTCCGGAGCGGTCTGCTTCGGAGGAGATGCGACGCCTGCTCGACCGGGCGGTGGCGGCCAGCTCCAACGGCGTCGTCATCACGGACCCGAAGCTGCCGGATAACCCGATCGTGTACGTCAACCCCGCCTTCGAGCGTATCTCGGGCTACACGGTCGAGGAGACCATCGGACGAAACTGCCGCTTCTTGCAGGGCGAGGAACGCGACCAGCCGGTGCTCGAGGAGCTCAGGGCAGCGCTCGGGGAGGAGCGGGAGTGCCGGGTGGTCTTGAGGAACTACCGCAGGGACGGGACGCCGTTCTGGAACGAGCTCTACGTCTCGCCCGTCCACGACGACGAGGGACGGCTAACCAACTTCGTCGGGATCCAGAACGACATCACCGAGCGGCGCAGGATCGAGGAGGTCCTGCGCGAGAGCGAGGAGCGCTTTCGGGCCACCTTCGAGCAGGCCGCGGTGGGTGCCGCCCAGGTCGGCATCGACGGCCGCTGGCTCCGGGTCAACCGGCGGCTGTGCGAGATCGTGGGCTACTCCGAGGACGAGCTTCGGGCGAGGACCTTTCAGGAGATAACCCACCCGGACGACCTCGAAGAAGACCTGGAGCTAACGCGAAAGATGCTCGCGGGCGAGCTTCAGACCTACACCCTGGAGAAGCGGTACATCAGGAAGGACGGCTCGGGGGTCTGGGTGAACCTCACGGTCTCTCTCGTACGCGACGCTTCGGGAGAGCCGGGGTACTTTATAGCGGTGGTCGAGGACATCAGCGAGCGCAAAAAGGCCGAGGAGGAGCGCGACATGCTGCTGGTCAGGGAGCAACTCGCGCGGGCCGAGGCCGTGGCGGCGCGGCGGCGCCTGGCCCTGCTCGCGGCGGCAGGCCCCACGCTCTCGGCCTCGCTGGACTACGAGGAGACGCTGGAGGGGATCACGCGCCTCGTGGTCCCTGAGCTCGCTGACTGGTGCCTGCTCGACATCGTCGAGGAGGACGGCCGCGTGAACCAGCTCGCCTTCGTACACGCCGATCCGCAGAAGGAGAACCTCCTGCGAAAGCTGCTAGAGCACCGGCGGTTCGGCGAAAGGGACCCTGGGGGCGTCGCCGAGGTGCTGCGGACCGGAAGATCCCTGCTGCTTGCGGACGTCTCGGGCCCTATCCTCCAGGATCGCGCGGTCAGCGCCGAGCAGCTCGAGGTTTTGCGCGAGCTCGAACCCCGCTCCGCCATGAGCGTGCCGCTGCTGGCGCGGGGGCGGATCCTCGGCGCCATCACCCTCGTCTCCTCTGGCCCCGAGCCCCGCTACGACGAGGAGGACCTCCTTTTGGCCGAGAACCTGGCCTACCGCTGCGCGCTCGCTGTGGACAACGCGCGGCTCTACCGGGACCGGAGCGAAATCGCGCGCATCTTGCAGAGAAGCCTCCTGCCGCCGCACCTGCCCGAGCCCCCGGGCGTCGAGGTGGGGGCCGAGTACCTGCCCGTCGGCGAGGCGAACGAGGTGGGCGGGGACTTCTACGACCTCATAAACACCGTCGAGGACGGGTGGGTGGTCGTGATCGGGGACGCGCGCGGCAAGGGGGCAGAGGCCGCCGCGGTGACGGCCCTGGTCCGCTACACGATCCGCGCCGTCACCCTGAAGGTCGACCGGCCCTCCGAGGTCCTCGCCGCCCTGAACGAGGCCATGCTGCAGCAACTACCCGAGGACCGGTTCTGCACGGTGGCCTGCGTTCGCCTGGAGCCTGAGGACGGCTCGCCCGGCGTCGGCTTGGACGTCTCGCGCGCCGGGCATCCGCCGCCGCTCGTCGTGCGGCCCGACGGCTCGGTCGAGGAGGTGGGCTGCTCGGGCAGGGTGCTTGGCGTCTTTCCCGACGCGGAGCTTCAGGACACCCCGCTGCGCCTCATGCCCGGCGAGGCGCTCGTCCTCTACACCGACGGCGTCACCGAGGCGCGCTCCCCCGACGGCGAGTTCTTCGGCGAGGAGCGGCTGCGGGCCCTCCTGCGCTCCTGTGCCGGTCTCGAGGCAGGGGCTTTTGCCAGCAGGATCAAGGGCGTCGTGCTCGAGTTCCAGGAGGGCTACCCGCGCGACGACCTCGCCATCGTGGTCCTACGCGTCAGGGGATGAGCTGCCTCTTTTTCTGAGCGCGGCCAGCGCCACGAGCCCCACGGCCGCGAGCGCCGCGGCCACGAGCTGGATGGTCCAGATGAGGTGCGGCAGCCCGGCCTGGAGCAGCGCGCCGGCCACGATGGGGCTCACCCCGTAGGCAGCCCCGAAGCACGAACCGAAGAGCGCTAGGTAGGTTCCGCGCAGCCTCTCGGGGGCCAGGTCCGCGGCCAAAGCGTTGCCCGCGACCTCGAGGATCATCTCGGCCAGCGTAAAGAAGCCGGCGAAGGCGACGAGTATCCCCAAGAAGGATTCGGTAAGGAGCAGCGTCGTCGAGGAGGCCGCGAAGAGCAGCGCGCCGACGAGGAGCGCGCCTACCTTCGAGCCCCGGTCTATGAGGTAGGAGATGGGAAGCTGCAGCAGTATGACCATCGCGCCGTTGCCGCCGAGGAAGAGGCCTATCTGCCCGTCCGGGACCCCTACAAAGTTCCTGGCGTAGACCGGGAGCGCCTGCCAGTCCTGGGTGAAGACGTAGTAAAGGAGCACCCCGGACCCGAGCAAGGCCACGAAGGCCCCGTCTGAGAGAGCCCTGTGCAGCCCCGACGCCGACCCGGCCCGCCGCGCGGCCTCTTTCGGGGACGGTAAGGACTCCCTGACGGCGAAAGCCAGCACGACCATGACCGCCGCCGTCAGGGCTGAGGTGCCCGTGAAGAGCGCCCTGTAGACGTCGCCGTCCCCGCCCGCGGCGGCCGAGACCGCGCCCGCGGTCATCGGTCCGAGGGCCCAGCCCACGTTTCCGCCGACCCTGACGAGGCCGTAGGCGCGCGACCTCCTTCCCGGGGGCGTCACGTCGGCGACCATCGCGTTGCGGGCGGCGTCGAACATCGCCGAGCCTGCGAGCCCGGCCAGGATGGAGACGGCCAGGTAACCTGCGAAGCCGTCCACCAGCGAGAAGGCGAAAAAGCTCGCCGCGCTGCCGGCGAGGGCCAGGAGCATCACGGGCTTGCGCCCGTAGCGGTCGGTCAAGGGTCCCGAGACGAGGCCCGAGACCACGCTCGCCACGGCGAGGCAAGCCAGGCCGACGCCGACAAGGGAGAGTGGGATACCTAAGACGTTGTGGAAGTGGATCGCCGAGAACGGGAAGTACAACCCCTGCCCGAAACGGAACGCGAGCATCCCGAAGAGCAGCAACCACACCCGCCGGTCGAACCCGCCGAATACCTTGATAACCCGCCAAGTCACCAGGCAATCATACCGGGAACACGCAGAAAGGCTGTAAGATACTATCCATGACGGAGATGCCGACAACCCTCGCCGCCCTCGCCCGCGCCTACCGCGAGGACCGCCTCTCCCCGGTCGAGGTCGTAAGGGTTCTTCTCGGGCGCATCGAGGCCGACGAGACAGGCGCGTTTATAACCGTCACCGCCGAGCGGGCCCTGGAGGACGCGGCGCGGGCCGAGGAGGAGCTGCGCTCGGGCAGGGACAAAGGCCCCTTGCACGGCGTCCCCGTTGGCCTCAAAGACCTCATCTACACGAAGGGGATCCTGACGACGATGGGCTCAGCCTTCTTCCGGGACTACGCCCCGGATCACAGCGCCACTGTCGTCCAGAGGCTGGAGGAGGCGGGGGCCGTCTCCATCGGCAAGACCAACACGCACGAGTTCGCCTACGGGCCGACCGGTGACCGTTCGTTTTTCGGGCCGACGAGGAACCCCCACGACGCGGCGAGGATCACCGGCGGCTCCAGCGGCGGGTCGGGGGCGGCGGTGGCGGCCGGCCTCGTCTATGGCGCCCTCGGTTCGGACACTGGAGGCTCGATCCGTATCCCGTCGGCCCTGTGTGGCGTGGTCGGCATGAAGCCGACGTTCGGGCGCGTGAGCAAGCACGGGGTCTTCCCGCTCGCGTGGAGCCTTGACCACGTCGGCCCCATCACCCGCACCGTGGAGGACAACGCCCTGATGCTGAGCGTCCTCGCCGGCCACGACCCCGAAGATCCCTACTCCGCCAACCTCGCGGAGGAGGACTTTACCCGCGACCTCCAACGCGAGGTCCGGGGGCGCAGGATCGGCCTCCCTGACGCCTTCTACTTCGAGCACGTGGAGGCGGAGGTGGAGGAGAGGGTGAGGGAGGCGGCGGAGGTCTTCGCCTCCCTGGGGGCGGAGACGCGAGAGGTCGATATCCCCAACCTGTGGGAGACGTTGCACGCGCAGCGGCTCACCCTCGCCGTGGAGGCCTACGCCGTCCACGAGGAGCGCCTGAAGACCGAGCCCGAGAGGTTCGACGATCAGGGGCTCGAGCGCCTGCTGCGGGGCGAAGGGCTGGAGGCCTACAGGTACGCCAACGCCCAGCAGCGAAGGCTCCACTCCCGCAGAGAGTTCGGGCGCATCCTGCAGGAGGTGGACGTCCTCCTCACCCCGACCGTCCCGATCTGGGCGACGGAGATCGGTCAGCGCGAGACGGTGATAGGCGACTACGAGGAGGCCGTGTACTCGGCGCTCACTCGCTTCACGGGCCCGACCAACCTGAACGGGCTCCCGAGCCTCTCTGTCCCCTGCGGGTCGACCGCATCGGGCCTGCCGGTCGGCATGCAGCTCATCGGGCGGCAGTTCGACGAGGCCACCCTCTACAATTTCGGGCACGCCTACGAGGAGGAGGCACCTACGCCCTAGAGCGTGCCCGGAGACCGGCTAATCCAGGCTCGTCATCACGTGCTTGATGCGGGTGTAGTCCTCGAGGCCGTACATCGAGAGGTCCTTGCCCTGGCCTGAGTGCTTGAAGCCGCCGTGGGGCATCTCGGCTACGAGGGGGATGTGGGTGTTGATCCAGACGCACCCGAAGTCGAGGCGGCGGCTGACCCGCATCGCCCGGCCGTGGTCTCTGGTGAAGACGCTCGAGGCGAGCCCGTACTTCACGCCGTTGGCCCACCTCACGGCCTCGTCCTCGTCCGAGAAGGACTGGACGGTGATGACGGGGCCGAAGATCTCCGTCTGCGACGCCTCGTCTTCCTGCCTCAAGCCCGAGACGACGGTGGGGGAGTAGAAGTAGCCCGACCCGTCGACCTTCTGCCCGCCGGTAACGACCTCGGCGTGGCCCGGGAGCCTCTCGACCATGCCGGAGACGTGCTCGAGCTGGTTGGGGTTGTTGAGCGGTCCGTAGAGGACGTCTTCGTCGTCGGGGCCGCCGGTCTTGGTGTTCTTGGCCTGCTCGGTGATGGCCGCCACGAAGTCATCGTGGATGCCCGGGGCGGCGAGCACCCGGGTGGCGGCGGTGCAGTCCTGACCGGCGTTGAAGTAGCCGGCGACCGCAATGGCCTCGGCCGCCGCTTCCAGGTCGGCGTCGTCGAAGACGATAACCGGGGCCTTGCCGCCGAGCTCGAGGTGGGTGCGCTTGAGGTCGTGGGCGGCGGCCTCGGCGACCTGCATGCCGGCCCGCACCGAGCCGGTTATGGAGACCATCTGCGGCGTCGGGTGTCCGACGAGGGCGCGGCCCGTGTCGCGGTCGCCGCAGACCACGTTGAGGACGCCCTCGGGGAGGAACTCGGCGGCCATCTCGGCCATCATGACCGTAGTGACCGGCGTCGTGTCGCTCGGCTTGATGACTACGGTGTTACCAGCCGCTATAGCGGGGGCGAACTTCCAGACGGCCATCATCATCGGGTAGTTCCACGGCGTGACCTGGGCGCAGACGCCCACGGGCTCGCGCCGGATGAACGAGGTATACCCCGCAAGGTACTCCCCGGCGGACTTGCCTTCGAGGATGCGGGCGGCGCCGGCGAAAAAGCGGATCTGGTCCACCATCGCCGGTATCTCCTCCTCCATCGTGAGCCCAATGGGCTTGCCCGTGTTCTCGGACTCGGCCCGGACCAGCTCCTCTCCGCGCCCCTCTATGGCGTCGGCGAGCTTCAGCAGCGCGAGCTGCCGCTCGGCGTCGAGTCTCGCCAGGTCTCGAACGCCTTCTCCGCCGCGTGGAAAGCCCGGTCCACGTCCTCCTTGCCCGAGGCCGGCACCTGGGCGAAGACCTCGCCCGTCGACGGGTTCACGAAGTCGTAGTGCCTGCCGTCGGCGGGGTCCGCAAGCTCCCCGCCTATAAAGTTCTGTATCTTCTTGGTCTCCGTCTGCAGCCATGCCCCTTTCTGTAGGTCAACGTTTGTCTATCGATCGCGAGACGCCCCAGAGCGCGGTCCGGCGCGCGGTGAATCCTGCGGCTCAACCATTCGCATCGCCACCCGTCTCGAACTCTTCTCTGGTTATCTTCATCAGGTGCTCGGGCTCGGGCTCCGTGGGCACCTGGATGGTCTTGAAGAAGCGGAAGCCGGCCTTCTCGTAGGCCCGGATCGCCGCGGCGTTCCCGGGTTCGGGCCCGATCACGCAGACCCGCACGTCCCTGTCCCGGAAGACGACCTCAGCGAGGAACCGCCGCAGGATCTTGCCGCCGAGCCCCCGGTACAGGTGCTCCTCTTCTCCGATGAACAGATCCACACCCGCCGAGTCCTCGACCCCGACCAGGCGGGCGTACTCCTCGTCGTGGGAGATGGGGTAGGCCTGGATGTAGCCGATGGGCTCGTCATCGTAGAGGATCACGTACGGCTCGACCGGCTCCCGGTCCTCCATGCGGGGAAAGTACTTCTCCTCGATCCCGCGCCAAGAGGTGTCCTCGCCGTACCACCAGCGGGCCACGTGGGGTGCGTTGAGCCAGCGGTGCAT
>JADDPU010000607.1:7170-9765 GCA_016781725.1 Rubrobacter sp.
ACCACCACTCCTCCTTCTCGACCTTAGGGTCGATGTGGACGTGCTTGGACTCCTGGAAGGCCTCCAGGCCTTCGCGGCCGGTGCCGCTCCCCTTCTGGCCGCCGAAGGGGGCGGCGTCGTTGTCCGTTAGGGGGTCGTTGATCCAGACGGTCCCGGCCCGGATCTCGCGCATGCACCGGAGCATCTTCTCGAAGTCCCGTTGGGGTGGTGCATGCTCCAGTTCGGGAAGAACCCGAGCTGCTTCATCTGCCTGGCAGCTACCTCGGCGAGCTCGCTCCTGCCATGCCTGACCTGGGTGGTGAAGAGCCCGGCGAGCCCGTCCAGGTAAGTGTTGCCTCGATCGTCTTTGACGTAGCATCCCTCGCCTCAGACTATCACCGGAAGCTTGAACCAGTCCTCCGCGTAAGGCATGAAATGGAGCATGAGGTTCTCCACGCCGGCAAGCTGCGTGCTCTCCCCCCACTCTCCAAGACCCCTCATCACGTCCATGCAGTACCTCCTCCAGGCGGAGCCTCGGAGGCTCCTTGCTTTGCACGAATGCTACACAGTTACTGTAATACGGTCAAGACGCCCGGATGCTACGGGTCTCGCCGGAGTATGTAACTTCCTTATAGTATGTAACTTCCTTATACCGGCGACGTCGCCGGTATCCGCGGTGGCCTAATCGGGGGAGGGTAGGATCTCCAGGTTCAGGACGTTCCCGTCCGGGCCCAGTTGCAGCTCGATGAGCGCGTCCGACTCGTCCCTGACGGTCCTGATCGTGCGCCCCTCTTCGTCCTGATACTCCTCTTCGGCCGGCAGGTCCGTGAGGCTGCCGACCGGGTTCTCGTCCAGGAGCTCGCCGGACTCGTCCAGGGTGGCTTCGATGATATCCCCTGACTTGTCCACGAGCCGCTGTACGGTCCGGCCGGACTCGTCGGTGGTGCGGCTCAAGAGCTGGCCGCCCGGCAGGTTCTCCGCCACCTGGCCGACCTGTCCTACCACCTCGCCCGCTGCCTGACCGACCGCGCCGGTTACGGCTTCCTGCGCACCGTGTATTGCCCGCCCCACCGTCTCCTGTTGGCCTCCCTGATCTCCCGCCCCCCGGGCTTGCGGGGTCGCCTCGTCCGAGGTGGCCTCGATCCCGAGGTCCCTGGCCGCTTCTTCTATTGAGTCCTCGATCCCTGAGTACGAGTCGACCAGTTCCTGGATTCGGGCCCGCGCCTCCTCCTGCCGGAGCTGCTCCGCCAGGTCCTCCAGCTGGGAACGGTCGGCCAGGAGTTGGTCCTTGAGCCGCCCGAGCGAGGCGCCGAAGAAATCGCGGGCGCTACTCACGGTCTGGTCCTGGACCCGTCGGGCCAGGCTCTGCTCGTCTTCGGTCACTCCTCCTCCTCTCTGAGAGTGGCTCTCCGCCCCCAGCCGAGCGGGTTCTCCCTTCCTACCCTTACCCCTTTTCCTTTAGGCGTCGGGGGGCGTGCCGGTGCGGCCCGACAGACGGTGAGAGATAATCACCGGCGTATTGGGTAAAGACGTCGTGGATGAGCGGAGAAGGGCGCGACGTGAGGGTCCGGCTGGCCGAATCGACCACCCGCGGCATCGCCCTCCGGCGGGGACCGGCGAGGTCGCGCACCGTCGGGTAAGGGTGTCGGGGTGCTCGAAAAGAGGAGAACGGAGGGACGCATGGCCATAGACCTGTCTTTATTCAACACCTCGGTGACGACGCTGCTAGATCACCTCACCCGGTACCACGGGGAGGAAGCGGAGCTCGAAACCTACGTGATCTGCGCGAGGGTGAAAAGCCCGGAGATACCGGGCGGAAGCGGGCTGAACTGGATAGTGAACCCGGGGGGCGAAAAGCTGGCCGGCGGTCTGCTGCGCGAGGTGATCAAAGCCCTCGAGGGCAACGGGAACGGCCACGGGCCTCCCTCTTGAAGCCCGCCGACGACATAGACGGTAGGCGTACGTGGGTGAGCGGCGGCGACCTGGGGTTGATCTCGGGCGCCTCCAGGGGCGACGTGGAGGCCTTCTCGAAACTGGTCGAAGCGCACTCGACCCTCGTTTACCAGAAGGCCCTCAGGATGCTGGGGAGCGAGAGGGCCCAGGACGCGAGCCAGGAGGTCTGGGTCAAGGTCTGGGCGAACATCAAAGGCTTCAAGGGCGAGAGCGCCTTCACCACCTGGCTCTACAGGATCACCGTCAACACCTGCCTGAGCCTCCAGCGCAGGGAGGCGCGCAGGCAGAAAAGCGAGGTCGAATGGGAGACGTCTTACCTCTCCGAATCACCGGGCGGCGATGCTGATCCCGAGGCGGCGGTGTTGAATTCGGAGCGCCGCCAGGAGGTGCGGGTGGCCCTCGGGCGGGTTCGGGCGGAGCACAGGGTGGCCTTGGTGTTGCGCCACATGGAGGGGCTCTCCTACTCTGAGATAGCCGAGGTGCTCGACGTGCCCGACGGCACCGCCAAGGGGTGGGTCAGCCGCGGCCGGGCCGCCATGCTCGGGACCCTGGCCCGGGAAGGGCTCCCGGCGGTGATGCCGGTGCAGACAGAGACCGCGCCCGGTAAGCGTGCTGAGAGGCTTCCCGGCCTCTCCCCAAGCGCTTAGACGGCTGCTGTACGAC
>JADDPU010000225.1:0-2571 GCA_016781725.1 Rubrobacter sp.
AGTTACTCATACTGGACGGCCTCGACGATCTCCTTGCGGGCAGCCGAGCGGGCTGGCAGGAGGCCGGCCAGGGTCCCTATAACGAGGCCGGAGAGGAGGGCGGCGAGGGCCGGGAGCTTGGGGTAGTAGAAGTCGATCTCGAACCCCCCGGCACCTGAGCCCTGGACGAAGAGGTAGCCCAGAAGCGAGCCGAGAACCACCCCGATGAGGCACCCGATCAGGCTTATGACGATGCCCTCGTCCACGATCAGGCGCCCTATCTGCAGCCGCGTCGTCCCGACGGCCCTCAAGATCCCGATCTCGCGCGTGCGCTCGAAGACGCTCATGGAGAGGGTGTTGACCACCCCGAAGGCCGAGACCGCCACCGAGACGCCCATGATCGCGTAGAAGAACACGTACTGGCGGTTGAAGTCGCTCTCGATGCGCGCCTTCCACTCGGCGTTGGAGTAGAGCGTGAGCTGCGGGTAATCCCTCAAAGCCTCCTCTATCTCCCGGGAGAGCTCTTCGCGGTCCGAGCCGGGCCTGGCCTTTACCGCCAGAAACTCGCCCTCGGTCTCGTTGAAGTCTCTGGCGAGCGCCTCTTTGGAGAGGTAGATGCCGGCCCCACCACCGAGGAGGTCGTTCTCCAGGATGCCTTCGACCCTGTACTCCTTCGTCCCCTTCGGGCCCGGCAACCTTATCTTCGAGCCCACGCCGAGCTTGCGGTCCTCCGCGAGCTGCTTGCCTATAAGGGCGCCGCCTTCCGCGAGCCTGGAGAAGGCGTCCGCCGGGGTGCCCGAGCCTGGCTTGTAGTCGACCCTGAAGATCCTTGGGTAGCTCTCGTCCACCCCGAAGACTATGCTGACCTCCTCGCCGTCGCGGCGGAAGGTGGAGACGAGGGTGGTAGTCCTCTCGACGCCGGGCAGACCGTCGATCTTTTTGGGCAACTTCGCGGAGAAGCCGGCGTCGGAGTTCTGGTTCGTGGGCTGTACCACGTAGTCGCTGCCCAGAGAGCCGTCGAGGTAGTCGCGGATCGAGCCCAGGAGGCTACCGCCCAACGCCGCGAAGGCCACGACGAGCGAGATGCCGACCATGAGGGCCGAGGCGGTCAGCGCCGTCCGGCCGCGGTTGCGCGTGGCGTTGGCCGCCGCCATCCTCCCTTCGACCCCGAAGAAGAGCCGCAAGACCGGCGAGAACAGGGCGGCCAGCGGCCTCACCAGGATCGGGATCAAGAGCGAGACGCCGAGGAAGGCGGCGACGATCCCGGCTATCCCCGAGGCGTAGACGAGGCCGTCGAGGTCGGCCGAGAGGTTTTTGGCGAGGTAGTAGATCCAGGGCACCCCCACGCCCGCGAGCCCGAGCCCGAGGACCGGCGCGAGGCGGGAGGAGCTACTGGATGACCGCCTCCCGCCGGCCGCCCCGCCCGAGCGCATCGCCTCGACCGGGCTCACCCCACCGGCGCGCAGGGCCGGGTAGAGGGCGGCGACTAGCGTGACGGCGATGCCGACGACCACGGCGGAGACGAGCGCAAAGGGGGTAAGGACGAGCGTCGTGATCTCGAACAGGAAAGCCCTGCCGAACAAATATACGAGACCTTTGGCCATCCCGTACCCGAAGAGCACCCCGAGGGCCGAGCCGAGCAGCCCGAGGAGCAGCGCCTCCACGACGACGGAGCGCGCGATCATGGCCCTTGTGGAGCCCAGGGCGCGCAGCATCCCGAGCTCGCGCGTCCGCTCGAGGACCGTCATCGAGAGGGCGTTGAAGACCAGGAAGGCCCCGACGAAGAGCGCGGTCCCTGCGAAGAACAGCAGCGCGAGCCTGAACCCCTGGAGCTGGCCGCTGATCTCCTGGGTGCGCGTCTCGGAGCGCTCTACCTGCAAACCTTCCCCAAGGCCCCGGTCGAGCCGCCCCCGAAGCTCCGAGACGGCCGTGCCCTCCGCCGCCTCGACGGCGATAGCGGAGATCTGACCCGGTTTGTCGAACGCGTCCTGCGCGAAGGGCAGCGGCGTCATGCCGAAGGCGAGCCCCCCGAAGGAGCCCCCGGGTATCCTCAAGATCCCTACCAGCTCCAGCTTCTCGGGACCCTTTGGCGTGCCGACGGTGACCTCGTCCCCGATCCGTAGCCCCGCGCTCTTGGCGGAGCCGCCGTCGAGGGTTAGCTCTCGGCCGCTCTTCGGGAACTCTCCGTCGGTCAGCTCGAAGCCAGTGGCCAGCTCCGCCGACGCGGGCTCGACCCCGAAGAGGCGCATGCTCCGCACCTCCGGCGGCCTGGTCACTTGCTCTCTCTCCAGGATCAGGGATGAAGAGAGCGAATAGCGTGGTGCCGCGGACTCCACCTCCTGGTAGCCGCGAACCTCGTGCAAGACCTCCTCGGCGAACCCGCCGCTGCCGCCGGCTGCGGTGACGGTCAGGTCGGCTGACCCGTAGGCCCGGGAGAAGAGCTCTTTGAAGGTCCCGGACATCGTGTCAGAGAGGGTGAGGACGCCGAAGACGATGCCGACCCCGAGCACGATGCCGACGGCCGTGAGCAGGGTGCGCTGCATCCTGGCGCGCAAGTTGCGCAGGCTCAGGCCGGAGAAGCGCCGGAGCCTC
>JADDPU010000225.1:2689-5484 GCA_016781725.1 Rubrobacter sp.
TCGACGCCGGCCAACAGGTAGCCGAGCCCGGCACCGGTGAGGTCGGGTCTCATCCCGAGCCCCACGTCCACGGTTTGGCCCCTCACCTCGAACAGGAAGAAGCCGACCAAAGCTCCCCTCTCGTCGAAGGCCGAAAAATAGGCATCCTTGCGGCGCTCCGGGTCGAGCAGCTCCTCGAGGTCGTCCGGGTCGCTCGTCCAGTCGTAGAAATCGTAGGGAGGCTCGTAGGGCCAGCCGGAGATCTCCCGCGTCTCCCCGTCACCCATCGGCCTGAAGAGGTAGCCCGGCATCGCCTTATCCTGTCGACTCGAGGGTCTTGATGCGCTCCAGGATCTCGTCCGGGCCGGGGCCGCGGGCCTCGTCCACCACCCTGCCGTCGGAGAGGAAGACCACGCGGTCCGCGGTGGCGGCGGCGCGGGGGTCGTGGGTGACCATGAGGATGGTCTGCTCGTAGCGGGCCGCCGACTCTTTGAGGAGGGCTAGCACCTCGGCGCCGGTCTTGGAGTCGAGGTTGCCTGTCGGCTCGTCGGCCAGGATGATGTGGGGACGTCGGATCAGGGCCCGCGCTATCGCGACCCGCTGCTGCTCGCCGCCCGAGAGCTCGTCCGGCCTGTGCCGTCTCCTCCCGGCCAGGCCTACGAGGTCTAGTAGCTCGTCCAGCCTCTCGGCGTACTCCGACGGCCGCTTGCCGGCGATGAGCACCGGCAAGAGCACGTTCTCCTCGGCCGAGAGCGTCGGGATCAGGTTGAAGAACTGGAACACGAAGCCCATCCTCTCCCGCCTGAGGAGCGTCAGCCTCCTGTCGGATAACCCCGAGAGCTCCGTCCCCCCGACTACCACCCGCCCGGAGGTGGGCGTGTCCAGAGCGCCAAGTATGTGCAAGAGCGTGCTCTTGCCCGAACCCGAAGGACCCATGATGGCCGCGAACTCGCCGGCCCGAAACCCGAGCGACACACCTTTGAGCGCCCGCACCGTCGCCGAGCCCTCGCCGTAGACCTTCTCCAGGCCCACGGCCTCAACGGCGATTCCGGCTCCGCTCTCCACACAGCGAGTATAGTCCTCCCCGAGACAAGGGCGGGTGAAAGAGGCGACACGAGGGAGCGCGGTCCTCGCCTGCGAGACGTAGTGCTCCGCGTACTCCTGGGAAGGGGGACGACCTCTATCACGCCGCCGGGGGCGCGGCAGATAGAGTGCCGCTGCCCGGCCGGGAGATCCTGCATCGGTTGAGGAACCTCTCCCCCTTCGGCTTTGAGCCGCTCGTACTCGCTCTGGACGTTCGGGACCTCGAAGTTGAGCAACAACGCCGTGGTCGGCCGCCGGAAACCCGCGGGGATAGTCTCGTGGTCGTGCGAGATGACCGCCAGCTCGTGGGCTTCGTTCCCGCCGTGGACGAGGCTCGCGTACCAGTCGCTCCTGAACCTCTCCTCTAAGCCCATGTACTCCACGAAGAAGCCGCTGCACCCCGCCACGTCGTCGGTCAGCAACACAGGGTACAGGCTGTCCAACCTCACGAAAGCTCCCTCCCCACAAGGCCGGCCCCGCTTCGTCCCCGGGACGGCCTCCCGGCACGTCGCCGGACTAAACCGCAAAACCTCTACCGCGTTCACGAACCCGGGCGACAGGCCACAGTTTGTAACGACACGATCCCGCTGATAAACTACCCAGGCAATCCAATAAGCCCCTGCTTCTTCGCGACGAAGAAGCCGATTCTAGACCGGAGGAGGCAAAGATCGACACTTACGAAGCCATGCTCATAGTAATCCCAGAGCTCGACGAGGAGCAGGTCGAGAACACTGTCGGGCGTTTTCGGACGATCGTCGAGCGCACGGGTGGCGAGGCGGGAGAGCCCAACCACTGGGGCCGGCGCAAGCTGGCCTACGAGATAGACCACAGGACCGACGGGTTCTACGTGGTCATGGAGTTCACGGCAGGCGAGCGGACCCTGGTGGAGTTGAAGCGCATCCTGCGCGTCTCCGACGACATCTTGCGGCACATGGTCGTCAAGCTCCCGCCGAGCTACGCCCACAAGCCGCTGCCTGAGCCCGAAGAGGTTTCGGCCTAACACCTAGTTAGTGATTCTGGAGGTACCGAATGGGTAGGAGAAGAGGAGGGCCGCCCCGCGGGGGGCGCCCGGCGAAGAGCAAGCCTTGCGTGTTCTGCAAGGAGAACGTGGCGTACGTCGACTACAAGGACTACAACGTCCTCAGGCGCTTTATCTCGGACCGGGGCAAGGTGAGGGCCCGCAGGGTGACGGGGCTTTGTCCGCAACACCAGCGGGAGGCCTCAACGGCGATAAAGCGCGCCCGCGAGATGGCGCTGCTGCCTTACGTGGTCGGAAGGTAGGGGGTAACTCGTGCAGGTCATACTCAGGCAGGACGTCGAGAAGATCGGGCAGCGCGGCGACATCGTCGACGTGAGCCGGGGCTACGTGCGCAACTTTCTTGTCCCCCGCGGGCTCGCCGAGGTTGCGACCCCGAGCAAGCTGGAGGAAGCCCGCCGCGAGATGGCGGAGACCGAGGAGAGGGACAGGCGCCTCGCCGAGAGGGCAGAGGAGATAGCCGGCATCCTCAATAAGAGCGTGATCACCATCGAGGCCCGCACCGGCGAGGACGAGAGGCTTTTCGGCTCCGTGACAGCCGCCAACATCGCCGACGCCGTCGAGAGGGCCCGCGGCATCCGCCTGGACAGGCGCCGCATCCGCCTCGAGGAGCCCATAAAGTCCCTGGGCACCCACCAGGTGCCCATCCAGGTGCACGGCGACGTCGAGGCTAGCGTCAAGGTTATAGTGGTCCCCA
>JADDPU010000225.1:5604-9722 GCA_016781725.1 Rubrobacter sp.
GGCAAGATCTGAACCAGAAGGTAAAGGCTCCCGTCTTGTAACGGGGGCCTTTTTGCTGCATCCTGCAAAGTTATGGAGCGACGGGGGAGGATGCGCAGCGTAGAGACCGGGTCCGAGGCGACCCGGGTACCGCCGCACGATCTGGAGGCGGAGCGGGCGGTTATAGGGGCGATGCTGGTCTCCGAGACGGCTGTCGCCGCGGTCGCCGAGAGGTTGGACGCCAGGGACTTCTACTCCGAGGTGCACAGGATCATCTACGGCGCCATGATGCGTCTGTACTCCCGGGGGGATCCCATAGACCAGCTCACGCTCACCAACGAGCTCAGGAGCGTCGACGAGTTCGAGAGGGTTGGCGGCAGGCCCTACGTCTTCCAGATAGTCGAGAGCGTCCCGACGGCGGCCAACGCCGGCAGGTACGCCGAGATCGTGCGCGGCAAGGCGCTCCTCCGGGCCGTCATAGACGTCGGGAGCCGAATAACGGAGGAGGCCTTCAGGGAGCCCGAGAACGTCAGCGAGGCTCTGGATTCGGCCGAGCAGCTCATCTACGGGGTCTCCAACCAGACCCTAAGGGAGCACCTGGCCCCCGTCTCCGAGCTCGCGCCGGGGGCGCTCGAGATGATCCAACGCCTCTACGAGCAGGAGGGCGAGGTTACCGGTGTGGAGACCGGCTTCGAGGACCTCGACCGTCTCACCACGGGCTTCCACAAGAGCGACCTCGTCATCCTCGCGGCGAGGCCCGCGATGGGCAAGTGTCTCGGCGCGGACGCCGAGATCGTCCTCGACGACGGCAGCGTCCGCACCATCGAGGAGATTTACCAGGAACAGAAGGCGCGCTTGATGACGCTGGGCGGGGACATGAAGCTCTCCTGGACCCGGCCCAGCGCGTTTATAGATGATGGCGTCAAGCCGGTCTACGAGGTGAAGACGCGACTCGGACGGGCCATCAAGACGACACTAACGCATCCCTTTCTGACCGTGAACGGCTGGCGCCGGCTCGGCGACCTCTCCGTCGGGGACCACGTCGCCGTGCCCCGCCGGATGCCCGTCTTCGGGAGCGAACCGCTCGGTACCCACCGGATAAAGCTGCTCGCGTACATGCTTGGCGACGGCAACATGACCGGCAGCACGCCGCGGTTTACCAACGCCGATCCGCTGGTCCGGCACGACTTCGCGATGGCCGTAGAAGAGTTCGGCGGGCTCCGTGCACGGACCGAAACCTCTGGCGGCGCACGCACGCCGACGCTCTGCGTCCGCTCCGACCGAGGGGCGGTCCGTCGGCCCCGCCACGACTTCGCCCGGACGCTACGAACCGCGGTGCTCGAGTCCGGGTGTCCGGCGCGTGAGCTCGCCGGTCTGGCGCGGGTGAGCCCGGCTTCTCTAACCAACTGGTCCCTCGGTAGGACCGTCCCTGATGCCGCCACCGCGCTCCGGCTGCGGGGCGTGCTCTCTGAAAGCTCCGTGGCACTAGACGTCTCCGGCCTGGATCTGGCGCGCAAGAACGTTCCGAACGCGCTGAGGCGCTGGCTCGAGGCGCTCGGTCTGTGGGGGCGGGCGGCGGCGGAGAAGTTCGTGCCCGATGCCGTCTTCAGGGCCCCTCGCGAAGAGGTGGCGCTCTTCCTGAACCGTCTCTTTGCTACCGACGGCTGGGCCACGGTCCTCTCCTCGGGACAGGCGCAGTTGGGCTACTGCTCCGCCAGCGAGAGGCTCGCCCGGCAGGTACAGCACCTGTTGCTGAGGTTCGGCGTGATCTCTTCGCTGCGTGAGAGGTCCGTGAAGTACGGGGCGTCCCGGCGGCGGGCCTTCCAGTTGGACATCACCGGGGGACCTTCGATCCGTGCCTTCGGCCGGGAGATCGGGATCTTCAGCAAAGAGGAGGCTACGGAGCGCGCCTCGGATGCCGTAGAGAACCGTCGCCCGCACGACAACCGCGATCTCATCCCGCGGGAGGTCTGGAAGCTCATCGATGAGGCGCGCGGCACTGAGTCGTGGGCTTCGTTGGCGCGGCGGATGGGCCACGGTCCGGGACACAACCTCCACGTCGGCACGCGGGACATCTCACGGGAACGCCTCAGACGGTTCGCCCAGGTGCTCGACGACCAGCGGCTGCAGGACCTCGCCGATAGCGATGTCTACTGGGATCGGATCGTCAGCATAGAACCTCTCGGGCCGGGGCAAGTCTACGACCTGACCGTTCCCGGTACCCACAACTTCGTCGCCAACGACGTCTGCGTCCACAACACCGCCCTGGCGCTCAATGCCATCTGGCATGCTGCCGGTGAGAGGAACATGCCCGTGGCCATCTTCAGCCTGGAGATGAGCAAGGAGCAGTTGGTGCAGAGGCTCATCTCCCAGACCACGCGCATCCCGGCCCAGGCCCTGCGCAGCGGCAACGTCAAGGCGGAGGACTGGCCGAAGTTGGTGAGGGGGGTCGCGAAGGTAAGCCAGGCCCCGATCTGGATCGACGACACCGCGGGCGTCACGCTCATGGAGATCCGGGCGAAAGTCCGGCGCCTCTCCAGCCAGCTGAACGCGAGGGAGGAGACGCCGCTCTCTCTGGTAGTCATAGATTACCTCCAGCTCATGATCGGGCAGGGTAATCGCCAGGAGAATCGCCAGCAGGAGGTGGCCGAGATCTCCCGTGGCCTCAAAGTCTTGGCCCGCGACCTCGACGTTCCCGTGCTCGCCATAGCCCAGCTCTCCCGCGCCGTCGAGGCCCGCCACGACAAACGCCCGCTCCTGTCCGACCTGAGAGACTCGGGCTGCCTCCCCGCCAGCACCAGGATAACCAGGGCGGACAACGGCGGCGAGGTGGCGCTAGGAGAGCTCGTATTAAGCCAGCAACAGCCGTACGTGTGGTCGGTTAACGATCAATATCGCTTGGTCCCCGCGAGGCTCACGAGGGCGTTCCCGACGGGCATCAAGCCCGTGTATCGCTTGAAGCTGGCGTCCGGGCTGGAGGTCGATGCGACCGCCAACCATCCGTTCCTGACCGTGGAAGGCTGGGCCAGGCTGGACTCTCTAGCGGTCGACGGGTTCGTGGCCGTTCCCAGGCGACTCCCCCGTCCGGTCGAGGAGGGGGCCGGTTGGACAGACGACGAGCTGGTGCTGCTGGCGCACCTGTTGGGTGACGGTTCGATAGGCCCGAGCGGCGTGAAATACGCGACGGCGGACCCGACGAACAAGGAAGCCGTGGAGGAGGCAGCGAGGACGCTGTTCGGCATAGAGGCGTTGTCGGAGACGCGCGGGAACACGCACCAGGTATGGTTGCCCTCACCGTACCGGTTGACGCATGGAAAGAGACACCCGGTACGGGAATGGCTGGAGCCGCACGGGCTGTGGGGGACGAGGTCGTGGAACAAATTCATCCCGGAGACGATCTTTGGCCTGGACGACCAGAAGCTCGCGCTGTTCTTGAGGCACCTGTGGTCGACGGACGGCTCGATCACCGTCTCGCGCAACGGACGCGGGCCGACGGTTACCACTTACTACAGCTCGACCAGCCGCCGACTGGTGCTGGATGTAAAGAGGATGTTGTTGAGGTTCGGTGTCAGGTCGGCTTTCGGTAAGACCACCAAGAAGCGAGGAGGAGGCACCGGCTCGTACAGGCCGTCGTACAACCTCCGCATTCAGGGCGCGGAAGATCAGAGAAGGTTCTTGTTGCGCGTGGGATGCCACGGGGGGCGCGGGGAGAAAATCGGCCCGGCCCTGAAGATATTGTCGTCCTTCAAAGCCAACCCGAACGTGGATCTGGTGCCGTGGGAGGTGCGCCGGAAGGTGGTGGGGGCGATGGCGGAGATGGGAGTGGGCGGTCGCGAGTTGGCGGCGGCCATCGGGGAGACCTACAACGGGGGATACCTGCTCGGAACGCCGGAGAGGCGGAGGAGGTTCTCACGCCCCAGGCTCGCGCGTATGGCGAGCGTGCTTGAAAGTGAGGAGCTCGCCGATATTGCCCGCTCCGACCTGTTCTGGGACAGGATCGTCGAGATAACGCCTCTAGGTGAACAGCCGACGTTCGACGTAACGGTCGAGGGGACACACAACTTTATCGCGGATGGGGTCGTGGTCCACAACTCGATCGAGCAAGATGCAGACATGGTAATGTTTTTGTACCGAGACGA
>JADDPU010000571.1 GCA_016781725.1 Rubrobacter sp.
GCCAGGGTGGCCGTCTCTGCCCGCGGCGAGGAAGGGCTACTCTCCCTGGTAGACGAGATAGTGGCCGGGGGCGGGGAGGCTACGGCCCTGACCGCCGAGGTCTCCGAGTTCGAGCAGGTAAAGGCCGTTGCGGAGAGGACGGTCGAGCGGTACGGTCGGCTCGACACCTGGGTTCACCTCGCGGCCGCCGGTCTGTTCGCCCGGTTCGACCAGACACGACCCGAGGAGTTCAGGCGCGTGGTCGAGGTGGACCTTCTGGGGCAGGTCTACGGAGCGATGGCCGCGTTGCCTCACTTAAAGCGCCAGGGACGTGGAGCGCTCGTGCACGTTTCCTCCGTGGTGGCCAAACGCTCGGTGCCCCTCCAGAGCGCCTACTGCGCCTCCAAGCACGGCATAGACGGCTTCCTCGAGTCGCTGCGCGTCGAGCTCGTGCACGAGGGATGGACCGGCATCGGCGTAACCAACGTGCTGCCGGCGGCCATCAACACGCCCTTCTTTACCAAGGCTCGCACCAGGCTGGGCGTCAAGCCCAAGGGCTTCCCGCCGATCTACCAGCCCGGTGTCGTGGCCGACGCGATCCTCTACTCCGCCGAGAAGGCGCCCCGGGAGATCGTCGCCGGCGGAGCGGGCAAGGGCATGCTCCTCACCCAGCGCCTCTCGCCGCGCCTGATGGACGCCCTCATGCTGCGCGGTGGTTTCGGTTCCCAGATGACGGACGAACCGAAATCCGCCACGGATCCGGACGGGCTCTTCGCGCCGATGGAGGGGCAGGATCGGCCGGAAGGGGACTTTGGCGGGCAGGCAACACCTAGAAGCTACCTCACCTGGCTGGACACCCACCCGGCGGCGAAGTGGAGCGTCGGGGCGGCGGTGACGCTGGTGGCCCTGGGCGCCCTGCGGGCGAAGTCGTAGGCCCCGGAACGCGTGGGGCAACTCTCGATCGTCGCAGTACCGTGGGGTAGGAGAAGGATTAGGACGGACGTAGTGTCGGCTGGAAGGACGTCTGGGCTGGCTCTAAAGGGCTTTAAGGCCACGGCCGCCTGGCGTATCTCTGCGCCGTTCGCTCGTCGTGCCCCCGGGCCGTTTACCATAGACAGGACTGGCCCTTACAAGAGAGGATAGGATTTGGCGAAGGAACTGGAGGTCGCGCTATCGGCGGCCAGACGGGCGGGGGAGGTGCTGCGCTCGGGCTTCGGCGCCGAACACGCGATCACCTACAAGGGGGCGGTGGACCTCGTCACCGAGGTGGACGAGGAGGCGGAGCGGGTGATAAGGGAGGAACTGCTTGGGGCCTTCCCGACCCACGGGATGCTGGCCGAGGAAGGGGGCGGGCAGGAGGGCGAGGAGGACACCCGCTGGATAGTCGATCCCCTGGACGGCACGACCAACTACGCCCACGGCTTGCCCGTCTTCGCCGTCTCCATAGCGCTGGAGAGGGACGGTGAGGTGGTCCTCGGGGTCGTGCACGACCCGATACGAGATGAGACCTTCGTCGCCGAGCGAGGAGACGGCGCCACCCTGAACGGCGAGCCCATCCGGGTCTCCGAGACCGAGGAGCCGATCCTGGGGCTCATAGCCACAGGCCTCCCCTATGACCGCGAGAGGATGCCCGAGGCCCTCGAGCTCTTCGGACGCTTCGCGGCGCTGAGCAGGGGCATGAGGAGGTTGGGCGCGGCGGCCCTGGACCTCTGCTACGTGGCATGCGGGAGGCTCGACGGCTACTACGAGCAGGGGATCTGGCCGTGGGACGTGGCGGCGGGGAGCCTCATCCTCACGGAGGCCGGAGGCAAGGTCACCGACTACCGGGGGGACGCGCTGGATCTGGCAGGCAGGGAGGTGGTCGCGAGCAACACGCTCTTACACCCGGCCATGATAGAGCTGACGGGAGCGGCCGAAGGGCAGGGTGCGTAAGGCCCCGCCCATCCTCCCGCCGCAACCCCCTCCCTTGGGCGCGGGGAGATGAACCGGAGAAGATCTACGCACGCGTGAGGGTTTTAAAGACCTCTATAGCTCGCGGCCGGTCTTCGCTTATGCCGGACGATCCTCGTCCCCCGGAGGGGCTTCGGAGCGGCCGTGGTGCGCCCTGGTCGGTAAGATGTCGCTGGATGTACGTGGTCGTAACCGTGCGATGGAGGATACAGAGAGGAGCCTAACCGTGTTCATGGAGTTGCCAGAGAGGGTCGCCATCATTACAGGAGCCGCGCGGGGCATAGGGTTCGCCATCGCCGAGCGCCTCTCGCGGGCAGGTGCTCGCGTGGTTGTCGCGGACGTCGACGAAGAAGGCGCCGCCGCGGCCGTCAAACGGCTGCGCGAAGAGGGTGGAGAGGCCGTGGAGACGGTCGCTGACATCACCAAGCCGGACGAGGTCGGCGCGATGGTCGAGCGCGCCGTCGACGCCTTCGGCAGGCTCGACGTGCTGGTGAACAACGCCGGCATAACCGGCCGCGACGCCCCGCTCTCGGAGGTCACCGACGAGGATTGGGAGAGGGTGCTAAAGCTGAACCTGACCGCCACCTTCTACTGCTGCCGGGCGGCTATCTCCCACATGCGCGAGCGCGGGCGCGGCGCGGTGGTGAACGTGGCGTCCATTTCGGGCAAGGAGGGCAACCCGAACATGATCCCCTACTCGGTCTCCAAGGCCGGGGTGATCTGCCTGACCAAGGCTTTGGCCAAGGAGGTGATCGACGCCGGGGTGAGGGTGAACTGCGTAGCCCCGGCCGTCATCGA
>JADDPU010000050.1 GCA_016781725.1 Rubrobacter sp.
CGGCGAGACCTTCGATGTCGTAAACCCGGCAAACGGCGAGGCCCTGGCCACCCTGCCCGACGGCGGGCGCGTGGAGATGCAGAAGGCCATAGACGCCGCGGCCTCTGTTCAAGCCGATTGGGCCGAGACGACCGCGGCCCACCGCGCGAACATAATGCGCGAGGCCGCCCGCCTGATGCACGAGCGCAAGGAGCACCTGGCGAGGGTCATGACGCTCGAGCAGGGTAAGCCCATCACCGAGTCTCGCGGCGAGATCGTCTACGCCGCCTCCTTCGTGGAGTGGTTCGCCGAGGAGGCGCGGCGGGTCTACGGGCAGACGGTCCCGTCGAACCTCCCGACCAAGCGCATAATGGTCATAAAACGCCCGGTCGGGGTAACTGCCGCCATCACGCCGTGGAACTTCCCGGCCGCCATGATCACGCGCAAGCTAGGCCCCGCCCTCGCCGCCGGCTGCACCATGGTTATCAAGCCCTCGGAGTTGACGCCCCTCTCCGCCCTGGAGCTGGCGAGGATCTTCGAGGAGGCCGGCCTCCCGCAGGGCGCCCTCTCCGTCGTCGCCGGGATGGACCCTGCGGCCATCACCTCGGCCATCATGCAGGACCATAGGGTGCGCAAGCTCTCCTTCACCGGCTCCACAGAGGTAGGCAAGCTCCTGATGAAGCAGGCCGCCGACACCATGAAGCGCCTCTCTTTGGAGCTCGGCGGGCACGCCCCTTTCATCGTCTTCGACGACGCGGACGTCGAGGCGGCGGTGGAGGGGGCCGTCCTCTCCAAGATGCGCAACATGGGCCAGACCTGCGTCTGCGCCAACCGCATCTTCGTCCAACGTGGCGTCCTCGAGGAGTTCTCGCGGAAGCTGACCGAGAGGCTCGCCGCGATGAAGGTGGGCGACGGCCTGCAGGAGGACGTCGAGGTAGGTCCCCTCATCGAGCCGAAGGCAGTAGAGAAGGTCGAGCGCCACGTGGCCGACGCTAAAGCGAAGGGCGCGAAGGTGGCCCTCGGCGGCGAGAGGGTAAACGGCGAGAACGGCGGCGGCAACTTTTTCGCCCCGACAGTGCTGATGGGCGCCGACGACACGATGCTAGTGGCCAAGGAGGAGACCTTCGGGCCGGTGGCGGCGATCATGCCCTTCGAGACCGAAGACGAGGCGATCCGTCGCGCCAACGACACCGTCTACGGGCTCGCCGCCTACTACTTCACCCGCGACGTCGGGCGCGTTATACGCCTCGCCGAGAGGCTGGAGTACGGCATCGTCGGGGCGAACGACGGGCTGCCCTCGACCGCCCAGGCGCCCTTCGGGGGCCTCAAGGAGTCGGGCTTCGGGCGCGAGGGCGGGCACCAGGGGATAGAGGAGTATTTGGACACCAAGTACGTCTCGCTCGGGGGTATCGCTTAGGGGCCGGGCGTGGGTATACTGGAACGAGTTAGGTAGACAGGAAGAGGTGGGAGCGATGCTTGAGTCCACGAGGATCAAGACGGAGATACCGGGTCCGAAGAGCCGGGCGTTGATGGAGCGGCGGCACGGCGCCGTCTCGTCCGGGATCGGGATCGCGACGCCGTTCTTCGCCAAGGAGGCGAAGGGCGCGCTGCTGACCGACGTGGACGGCAACACGTTCATAGACTTCGGGGGCGGCATCGGGGTGATGAACGTGGGGCACGCGAACCCGCGGGTGGTCGAGGCGGTCAAGGAGCAGGCTGAGCGGTTCTTGCACACCTGCTTCTACGTCACCGAGTACGAGCCTTACGTCGAGTTGGCCGAGAGGTTGAACGCGCTGGTGCCTGGTGAGGGGGAGAAGCGTTCCTTCTTCGTCAACTCAGGGGCCGAGGCCGTCGAGAACTCGATCAAGATCGCGCGCGCCTACACCGACCGTCCGGCCGTGATCGCCTTCGAGAACGCCTTCCACGGCCGCACGCTGCTGGCGATGACCCTAACGAGCAAGCCCGACCCTTACAAGAAGGGCTTCGGACCGTTCGCGCCCGAGATCTACCGGATACCGGCCCCTTACCCTTACCGCTGCCCGGTCGGAAGGGACTGCTCCGGGGGATGCCAGGGCGACTGCTTTGATGCCGTGGAGAAGGCTTTCGTAAGCTACGTCGATCCCGGGAGCGTTGCGGCCATCATCGTCGAGCCCGTCTCGGGGGAGGGTGGGTTCATCCCGTTCCCCGACTTCTACCTGCGGCGCCTGCGGGAGCTTTGCGATGAGCACGGCATCGTGCTCATCGTGGACGAGGTGCAGACCGGCTTCGGGCGGACGGGCAAGATGTTCGCCATCGAGCACTCTGGGGTCGTGCCCGACCTTTTGGTCACGGCGAAGAGCCTGGGCGGCGGGATGCCCATCGCCGGCGTGACGGGTAAGAAAGAGATCATGGACGCTCCCCACGTCGGGGGCCTTGGCACTACCTACGGCGGCAACCCGCTCGCCTGCGCCGCGGCGCTCGCGGTGCTCGACTCCTTCGAGCAGGACGGCATCCTCGAGCGGGCGAACGTCGTCGGCGAGCGGATCATGGGCGCCATGCACGACATCCAGGGCAGGCACCCGGACCTCGTCGGCGAGGTGCGCGGGCGGGGGCCGATGGCGGCGATGGAGCTCATCCAGGACGCCGCGAGCCGGACTCCCGACAAAAAGCGGACCGGCGCAGTAGTAGGGGCCGCGCTGCAGGAGGGCCTGCTCCTCCTGACCGCAGGCCAGTACGGCAACGTCATCCGCACCCTAGCACCCCTCTCC
>JADDPU010000116.1 GCA_016781725.1 Rubrobacter sp.
CGAGAGCAGACCGGCCTCCTGCTTGATGTTCGTGCGACCGACGGGGGCGCCGGCGGCTACGTGTTCTTGCCTTGGTCGAGCATAGAGCAGGTGATCATCAGGGAGGTCTCGCAGAGGCGGGTCAAGTTTTTGCCGAGCTAGGGCTAAACGGGGGTGCGCCGCGCGGACAACCAAGCCGGCGTCCGTTCCGGCCGGGCGCCTCCCCCGGGACGAGGTAGGGTCGCGATGACGGTTTGGAGACCGAAGATTGCCGAGGTGGCGCGGACCTTCGAAGAGCGCTTCGATGCTCTGAGGTTCCGCTTGAAGCGGCGGTTCGGTCTCTTGGACCCGTTCGAGGTACTGCCTTACCGCGGGCACGGGACGCAGCGGGAGATCTTTCTAAAGGGGCGCGTTCTAGAGGAGGCTGGCATCACCCGCGCCGGCCAGAACGACACCGTGTGGCAGAACCTGCGCAATATGGCCAGGCGCTTCGCGAGCGACGAGGTAGCCTACGCCCGCGTTCGCGCCTCATTCGGCGGGCTAGAGGTGGAGACCGTCGCCGACGCCGAGGGCTTCTTCGAGGTCCATTTTCGCCTTCCGGAGCCCCTGGACGGCCCGTCCGGCTGGCACGGGGTCGAGTTGGATCTGCTCTCTCCGGCGTCGCCGGGCGGGGGGGCTGTCAGGTCGACGGGTCAGGTGCTCGTGCCGCAGGGGGCCCGGTTCGGCATCATCAGCGACATCGACGACACGGTGGTGCACTCGAGCGCGACGAACGTGTTGAAGATGGCCTGGATCGTGCTGCGCAACAACGCCCACACGCGGTTGCCGTTCGAGGGGGTGGCTGCCTTCTACAGGGCCTTGCAGCTCGGCCCCGATGGCGACTCCTTCAACCCGATCTTCTACGTGTCGAGCAGCCCGTGGAACATCTACGACGTGCTCGAGGACTTCCTCGACGTGCACGGCGTCCCTGCCGGGCCGCTCTTCCTGAAGGACTGGAGCCCGTCGGTATTGAACAAGCACAGGGCTCACAAGCTCGAGGTGATCCGGAAGCTCCTGCGTACCTATCCGGAACTTCCCTTCGTCCTGATCGGGGACTCAGGCGAGGAGGACCCGGAGATCTACCTTCAGACCGTCCGCGAACATCCCGGTCGAATCCGGGCCATCTACATCCGCGACGTCACCTCCGCCGGGCGCGACGCCGAGGTCAGGGCGATAGCCGAGGAGACAAGCACCCTGGGGACACCCATGATCCCCGTCACCGATACCGCGGCCGCCGCCGAACACGCCGCCTCCCTCGACCTCATAGCCCACGGCGCGGTGGCAGGCATACGCAAGCGCAGCTCCGCGCCCGCCCCGAAATAATCCCCGACCGGAGTCGAGGACTGCCAACCTCTGATCTCCGTCCTACTTGCCGCCATGATTGCTGTCATGGTGGCCTGCCTCGCAGGACCGTGGTTCGGCCTTCCGCTATGGTGGTCCGGAAACGGACGCCGCTAGGATCTGCGGTTTGCCTCCCAGCCAAGCCGGGCGTCGGTGACGGCTCCCTCTGAGGCAGAGGAGACGAGGGCTGCGTATTTAGCCATCACGCCGGTCGCGTAGCGGGGCTCGGGCTCCGTCCACCCGCTCATCCTCGATTCGATCTCTTCCGGCGCGAGGTCCACGTCGAGCGTCCTGTTCTCGACGTCGAAGGTAACCGTGTCCCCGTCGCGCAGGGCGGCTATGGGCCCGCCGTGGGCGGCCTCGGGGGCTACGTGTCCCGCCATCAGGCCGCGGGTCGCGCCGGAGAAGCGGCCGTCTGTGAGGAGGGCGACGCTTTCGCCCAGGCCCTGCCCGACCAGGGCGGCGGTCACGCCGAGCATCTCGCGCATCCCGGGCCCACCTTTTGGGCCCTCGTAACGGATCACTACGACGTCGCCCGCGACGATGCGGCCGGCCTGGACCGCCTCCATCGCCTGCTCCTCGGAGTCGAAGACGCGGGCGGGACCCGAGTGCTCGAGACGGGTGTAGCCTGCCACCTTCACGACGCACCCCTCGGGGGCGAGGTTGCCCTTGAGGATGACGAGGCCGCCGGAGGCGCGCAGCGCGTTCTGCAGGGGGACGATCACGTCCTGGCCCGGCGCCTCTTGCGCGCCCTCGACCTCCTCCTGGATGGTGCGGCCGGTCATGGTCCGGCTGGCGCCGTCCAGGAGGCCGGCCTCCACCATGCGCTTGCCGAGAAGAGGGGAGCCCCCGGCCCGATCCATGTCCACGGCGACGTAGCGGCCCCCTGGCTTGAGGTCGGCGATGATGGGGGTGCGCCCGCTCACGCGGTCGAAGTCGTCGATGTCGAGGGGCACGCCCGCCTCGCGGGCGAGGGCGAGGAGGTGGAGCACCGCGTTGGTCGACCCACCGGTGGCGGCGACGGTGGCTATCGCGTTCTCGAACGACTCGCGGGTGAGGATGTCGGAAGGCTTGAGGCCGCGGTTCAAGAGGTCCATGACCAGCTTGCCGGCCTCGACGCAAGTCTCGTCCTTGCGGGGGTCGTTGGCTGGCGGGTCGGCGTAGCCCATAGGCGAGAGGCCGAGGAAGGTGAGCGCCAGGGCCATGGTGTTGGCGGTGTACTGGCCGCCGCACGCGCCGGCGCCGGGGCAGGCGTTGTCCTCCATCTCCTTAAAGTCCCTATCGTCCATCTTGCCTACGGCGTAGGCTCCTATGGCCTCGTAGACGTCCTGGATGGTCACGTCGCGCTCGTGGAAGCGGCCAGGCGCTATAGACCCGCCATAGACCACGAAGCCGGGGACGTCGAGCCTGAGGAGGGCCATCGCGCCGGCCGGGATGGTCTTGTCGCAGCCGACCAGGCACACGATGGCGTCGAACATGTGGCCGCGCCCGACGAGCTCGATGGAGTCGGCGATCACCTCGCGGCTTATGAGGGAGGTCTTCATCCCTTCGGTGCCCATCGTGACGCCGTCGGAGATGGAGATGGTGTTGAGCTCCATCGGGGTCCCGCCAGCCTCGCGGATGCCTTCCTTGACCCGCTCGGCGAGGCGTCGCTGGTTGAAGTTGCAAGGCATCGTCTCGATCCAGGTGTGCGCCACCCCGACTATCGGCTTCTCGAGGTCCTCGTCGCCGAAGCCGATGGCCTTGAGCATAGCCCGGGCGCCCGCCCGGTCGCGGCCTTCGAGGATCGCCCGGCTCTTGTGCCTGGTATCGGTGGTCTCCATCGCTCTGCCCCAATCTATGCGTTTGACCGTAGATGGACAGGATAGCACCCTGGCCCTCCCCTCGGAAAGGGAGCCCCCGCCCGACGGACCCTGCGTTGCCGTCCGCGCCGTTCACTCCACCGTATAGAATCACCCGGTGAAAGATTTCGGGTTCGAGGCTCTGGTCGTCGCTGCGCTTACCGCTACGGTGTTCTTGTGGGCTTCGTCCTACTCCGCCATTCGGGTCGGCCTCGAGGCCTTCGGACCCGGCCAGGTCGCGCTCGCGAGGTTGGCGGTGGCCTCTATCGTGCTCGCGGTCTACGCGCTGGTGGTGCGGATGCGGTTGCCCGAGGTGCGGGATCTGCCGGCGGTCCTTCTCGCCGGGTTCTTGGCGTTCGGGGTGTATCACGTAGCCCTCAACTACGGCCAGATCACCGTCAGCGCCGGGGCGGCGAGCATCCTGATCGGCACCGCCCCGATCTTCACGGCTCTCTGGGCGGCGGCTTTCCTGGGGGAGCGCCTGAGGGTCTGGGGTTGGGCGGGCCTCGCGATGGGCCTCTTCGGGGCCACCCTGGTCTCCGTGGGCGAGGGGGGAGGGTTCGGGGTGGACCCGGGGGCGCTGCTAGTCCTCCTCGCGGCGGTCTGCGTCAGCGTGTACTTCGTGCTCCAGAAACCATACCTGGCGAAGTACGGCGCGTTGCCCTTCACTACGTACGCGATCTGGGTCGGAACCCTGATCTCGCTCTATTTCCTGCCGGGGCTCGTGGCCGAGGCCGGCGCGGCTCCCGCGGGTACGCTCCTCTCCATGCTCTACCTCGGCGTCTTCCCGACCGCGCTCGGCTACGTCACCTACGCCTACGCCTTCTCGCGCATGCCCGCCTCGAGGGCCGTGAGCTTCCTCTACCTCATCCCGGTGATGGCCTACCTGATCGCCTGGGTCTGGCTCGGCGAGGTGCCGGCCGCGCTCTCGGTGGTCGGCGGCGGCGTCGCGCTCTCGGGGGTCGTGATCGTGAACACCCTCGGCAAGCGGCGATAGAATTATGGGACGCTGATACCGAGGAAGAGGGAAGGACATGGAGACCACTAAAGAAACCACGCGGATCATAAACCCCGAGACCCGCATCGGACACGTGCACCTGAAGGTGGCGAACATCGAGCGGGCTCTCGGGTTCTACAGGGACCTCCTTGGCTTCGAGGTGACCCAGTGGTACGGGGAGGACGCGGTCTTCCTCTCGGCCGGCGGGTACCACCACCACATCGGCCTCAACACCTGGATGAGCCGCAACGCCCGCCCGGCCCCTACCAACGCGGCCGGGCTCTTCCACCTGGCGATCCTCTACCCTGAGCGCCGGGATCTCGCGCAGGCCCTGAAGTGGCTCCTCGACGCGGGCTATCCTATCGACGGGGCCTCAGACCACGGGGTCTCCGAGGCGCTCTACCTCACGGACCCCGACGGTAACGGCGTCGAGCTCTACCGCGACCGGCCCAAGGAGGAGTGGCCCCGCACCGAGAGCGGCGGGCTCGCCATGGTCACAAGACCCCTCGACGTTCAGGGCCTGCTCGCCGAGCTGGACGGCCAAGAACAAGCCTGACGCCAGGCGGGCCGCTGGACAAGCCCGGCGCGCCCCGGTCTCCCGTCTAACGGGCCTTGCCGCTTGCCAGCGATACCGTAGCGTGGGCGGCGGCGTCGGAGAACTGGCCGAGAACCCGCTTGTCGAGGTTGTCGAGGTCGTCGCAGGCCCTGTGGTAGCACGGGTCGTGGGCTGCACCGGCCTCGCCCCCGAAGGAGGCGGCCTCTGCCCTCGTCTTGATCCCCTCGGCGCCCGAGAAGAGGCCGCCCGTCGGGATACCTTCCGCCGCGAACGGGCCGTGGTCCGAGCGGCCGTCGAGCGCGGAGTCGACGTCGACCTCTATACCCCTGGAGGCGAAGTAGTCGGTGAACACCTCCTCGGTGACGTCGGGGCCCTCGTAGACGTCGCGCACGAAGTTGGGGGAGCCGACCATATCGAAGTTCAGGTACGCCGAGATCTCGCCCACCTCGTCCTCGGTCAGCCGCTGGACGTAGTGCCTGGAGCCGAGCAGGCCGAGCTCCTCGGCCCCCCAGAACGCGAAGCGCACCCTGTTTTTCGGTTCGATCCCGAGCCGCGACATCTGGAGCGCGATCTCGAGCACCGTCGCCGAGCCCGACCCGTTGTCGTTGATGCCGGGTCCCTGGGGTACAGAGTCCAGGTGGGCCCCGACTACCACGGTGCGCCCCTCGTCGCCCCCGGGGGAATCCGCGATCACGTTGCTAGTCTCGCGGTTCCTGGAGACGGTCCGCGCCGAGAGGTATGCCTCCGTGTCCCCCTTAGTGGCCGCGTCCAGGAACTCCTCACCGACCTCGGAGGTAGTGCCGAGGACGGGGATCTCGACGCCCGGTCTACCCAGGGTACCCCGGAGGACCCCGGTACGACCGGGCCCGCCGTCGTTGAAGACCACGGCGGCGGCCGCCCCGGCGTCCTCGGCGTTGGCGGCCTTCTGCCGGAAGGTGCAGTGACCGCGCCGCAGCAGGGCGATACCCCCTTCGGGGAACCCGGCGAAGTCTTCGGCCTCGCAGCCGCTGGTGGAGGCGTCGCGATCAGCGTCGACCGGCCGCACGCTCGCCGTCACCTCGCCGCCGCCCGAGTACTCCATGAGCACGAAGTCCTCTCCGCGCGCGTAGGTCGCGCCGGCCTGGCCCCCACGCTCCAGGCGGGCCGGCTCGAGCTCCTCGAAGTACGGGAACTCGAAAGGTTGGACGGTCACCTCGTAGCCGGCTTCCCTGAGCTCCCGCGCTACGTACGCCGCGGAGGCGTCGTAGCCCGGCGTCCCGGCGGCCCGGTTGCCGCCGTTCTCTTCCGCTATGGTCTGGAATCTCCGCTCGTGCTGCATCAACCCCGAGACCGTGACCGCCGAACGTAGCCTGGCCGACGCGCCGGAGAAGGGTCCTGCCCCGACCTCTCCGCCCGACGGGCTTCTGGAGGGGTCTTTGGATGGAGCTTTGGCCTGGTAGAGCAGCGCGACGGCGACGACGGCCAATCCCGCGAGCACCAGCGCGACGAGAAGCCAGGCCCTGACCGTGTGGCTCGTTGGTGAGTTCACCTCGACGCCAATGTATCACGGGGACGGTTCGGCTACCGCCGCGGGCCGGAGTCTCGGGGCCCTTTGGACATCGGCCGCGACGCGAATAGAATAGTGGCGTGGGACTCGAAGGCATAGGCAAGGTGCTCGTCGCGGGGGCGGTGGTCTTGCTCGTGCTCGGCGGGCTGTTCGTGTTGCTCGGGCGCCTCGGGTTAGAGCGGCTGCCAGGGGATCTGGTCTTCAGGCGTGGCAACCTCACCGTCTACTTCCCGATAGGGCTCATGATCTTGCTCTCCGTCGTCGGAACGATAGTCCTGAACGTGATCCTCCGCCGCTAGGGTGCTGACCTCCGAGCTCGACTACGAGCTTCCCGAAGACCTGATCGCCCAGCGCCCCGCCGAGCCGCGCGACGCCTCTCGCCTCATGCTCGTCGATGCCCGGCACGGGACGATCTCCCACCGCACCTTCCGCGACCTGCCCCGTTTTCTGCGGCCGGAAGACGCCCTCGTACTCAACGAAACCAAGGTCATCCCGGCCAGGCTTCGGGCGCGCAAGCCGAGCGGTGGCGAGGTGGAGCTGCTCTTCCTGCGGGACCTCGGGGCGGATCACGGGGGGGCCTGGCGGGTACTCGCCCGGCCAAGCAAACGTCTCAGGCCCGGCCTCCGGCTCTGCGCGGGGGACGAGGAGCTGGAGGTCCTGGAGGGACTCGGCGGGGGACACTGGGTCGTCACAGCCCGCGACGTGCGCGGCCTGCTAGAGCGCAGCGGCCGGATGCCGCTCCCGCCCTACGTAAGGGCCACCAGTGAGAAGGAGCACCATTACCAGACCGTCTACGCACGGAACGCCGGCTCCGCCGCCGCCCCGACCGCGGGCCTCCACTTCACCAACGGGGTACTCGCCGACGTCGAGCGGGCGGGGGCTCGCGTAGCCCGTGTTACGCTGCACGTCGGGGTCGGGACGTTCACGCCAGTCAGGGCAGAGAGGCTCGAGGAGCACCGGATGCACGCCGAGTACTACAGCGTGCCGGAGGAGGCCGCGCTGGCCATCGAGGGCGCGCGCCGGGTGGTCGCCGCGGGGACCACCGTGGCCCGAACCCTCGAGACGTGGGCAGCGACGGGCGAGCCCGAGGGCGATTCGACCCTGTTCGTGTATCCCGGCTACCGCTGGAGGGCCGTGGACGCCCTGCTCACCAACTTCCACCTGCCCCGCTCGACGCTGCTCGCCATGGTGATGAGCTTCGCGGGGAAGGACCTGATCCGGGAGGCCTACAGGGTGGCGGTCGCTGAGCGCTACCGCTTCTACTCGTTCGGGGACGCGATGCTCGTTCTGAACGGCGGGAGGGGGCGATAGGCGCCCCGGTCTCCATCGAGGTAGTCGCCCGCGACGGCGAGGCGCGGGCCGGTTTGCTGGCGACGCCCCACGGCTTGGTGGAGACGCCGGCCTTCATGCCGGTCGGGACGAAGGGCACGGTCAAGGGGCTTACGCCGGGGGATCTGCGGGGGGCCGGGGCTGGGATGGTTCTCGGCAACACTTACCACCTGTACCTCAGGCCGGGCTCGGACCTCGTCCGGGAGGCGGGCGGGCTGCACGCGTTCACCGGGTGGAAAGGGCCTATGCTCACGGATTCCGGCGGGTACCAGGTCTTCTCGCTGGCGGAGACGCGCAGCATCTCCGAGGAGGGCGTCGAGTTCGCCTCGGTCTACGACGGCTCGCGTCACATGTTCACCCCGGAGCTGACGACGAGGGTGCAGGAGGACCTCGGCGCGGACGTCGCTATGGTCCTCGATGAGTGCCCGCCCGCCGGCGCCGACCGCGAGTACCACGCCGGCTCGCTTCGCAGGACGGCGCGCTGGGCGCGGAGGTGCAAAGAGGCGCATTCGAGGGGGGATCAGGCGCTATTCGGGATCGTGCAGGGGGGGCTCCACCCCGACCTCCGCGCCGAGAGCGTCTCGCGCACGGTCGAGGTGGGGTTCGACGGCTACGCGGTCGGGGGGCTCTCTGTCGGGGAGTCGCGCGAGGAGATGCTGGATATTCTGGCCCTCACAGCGCCGAGGCTCCCGGCCGAGAAGCCCCGCTACTTTATGGGGATCGGGGATCCCGTAGGCATTCTCGAGGTCATAGCCCTGGGCGTGGACATGTTCGACTGCGTCCTCCCGACGCGGCTTGCCCGCCACGGCGCGGCCCTCACCCCGGACGGACGGATCAACCTCAAGAACGCGAAGTACCGGCGGGATTTTGGGCCGCTAGACCCCGAGTGCTCCTGCGAGGCTTGCGCGGGCTACGTCCGGGCCTACCTGGCCCACCTCGTGCGCGAGAACGAGCTGCTGGGGCACCGCCTGATCACGCTGCACAACGTCCACTTCACGCTGGAGCTGTGCCGGCGGGCACGGCGCGAGATCTCGGCCGGCAACTACGCCGGCTGGTCGCGGGCCTGGATCTCCAGGTACCAGGGACTTACCCGGCCGGGTCCAGATAAGCTAGAATGATTCCGCGAACCTATGGGTAATACACGTAACAACCTTGTCATCCTCGGCCTCGTGGTCGTCCTGCTCGCGGTGGCCGCGTACTTTATCTTTCTCCGCCAGCCCGTGAGGGAGTCCACGCAGCTCGGCCTCGACCTTCAGGGCGGGGTCAGCGCGCAGTTGAGGGGTTCGCAGACGGGTGGCGGACAGGTGACCCGCACCGAGATGGAGCAGGCAGCCGACCTGATCCGGCAGCGCATCGACCGCCTCGGTGTTGCGGAGCCGGACGTCAGGGTGCAGGCGGACGACCAGATCGTGGTCCAAATCCCCGGCGTGGAGAACCCCGACGAGGTCATCGACATCATCGGCAGCACCGCCCAGCTCGGCTTCTACCAGGTCCTCGCCACCGAGCAGCAGCCAGGGCTGCCCCAGGATGAGATCGACGAGGCTAGGCAAGAGATAAAGAAGAGCCTGAGGGACGACGATGCCTTCGAGAAGGGACGGACCAAGATCCTGTTCGAGGAGAGCCCGTCTTTGACCGGCAGCGGGACCGACGTCCTTGGCTACGTGGTACGCCAGGAGCCCGACCTCACCGGCGACGCGCTGGCGCAGAACGGGGCCAACGTGGAGTTCGACCAGAACGGCAAGCGGCTGGTCTCGCTCCAGCTCACCTCCGAGGGTGGTCAGCAGTTCGGGGACCTCACGCAGGAGATAGTCAACGAATCACTCGCGGGCGGAGAGCCAGGGCTCCTCGCCATAGCGCTCGACGAGGACGTACAGAGCGCGCCGAC
>JADDPU010000635.1 GCA_016781725.1 Rubrobacter sp.
CCCATATAAGGAAGGCGAGCACGACGTCCGAGAACACGAGCGTAAAGCTAGCCAAGCGCTGTCGCCAGGCCTCCGTCCGCGGCCCCGACAAAGTACCGATGTCGAATACGGGATCGAGCGTAGCGGACGGGTGCGCGATTTGGAACCATTACCGTCTACCTCGGCCAGGATACTCACCCTCGGGCGGGCTACGGGGTCAGCCGTTCCGGGTTATGCGGACGGTGTAGCCGGTTGCGGTAGTCCCGGTGACCCTAACAGAGATGCCGCCGCCGGCATCAGTGAATGTCTCGCCGGGGAGCCACCTGGCGCCCGCGTCGTTGGCATCTCAAGCCGAGTTTCTCGTGCCTCTCCTGCGCCGCCGCGGATAGTCTTATAACCTTCCCTGGAGAAGAACTACACCGTGGAAGATCTCCCAACGGAGCGTACGACCGTGCGTCGCTGCCGTGGAGACCGGCGTCGCATCGCCCGTCCGGGTGTCAGTAGGCCCGGGCGAAGATGGCGGTCTTGCCCGGCCTGCCGGAGACGAGGTCCTCGCCCTCCTGCCGCTCGAAGGGCAGAAGCCGGATCGTCGCCTTCGTCTCCTCCTTTATCCTCTGCTCGGTCTCCTCTGTGCCGTCCCAGGGGGCGACGACGAAGCCGCGCTTCTCGGCGATGATCTCCTTGAACTCCTCGTAGCTCCCGGCCTGGTGGGTGTTCTCGTGGCGGAAGGCGGCGGCCTGACGCAGCATGTTCTCCTGGATCTCGCCCATCAGGACGTGCAGGCGCCCGCCCAGCTGCTTGCGCTCGACGAACTCCTTCTCGCCCGTGTCGCGGCGCACAAGGACGGCCTGCCCCTTCTCGATGTCCTTGGGGCCAAGCTCGACGCGTACCGGCACGCCGCGGAGCTCGTGCTCGTTGAACTTCCAGCCGGGCGAGTGCTCCTCGTCGAGGTCTACCTCCGTGCGGAGGCCGGCGTCCTTGAGCTCAGAGTACAGGGCCTCGGCCTCGCGGCGCACCTCGCCCTTATTCTTGCCGCGCCAGATCGGGACCACGACCGCCTCGGTGGGCGCGAGCTTCGGGGGGATCTTGAGGCCCCGATCGTCGCCGTGGACCAGGATCAGGGCCCCCACCGACCTGGTGGAGAAGCCCCACGACGTCTGGTACGGATGGACCCGCTCCTGGTTCTCGTCGAGAAAGGTTATGTCGAAGGCTCTTGCGAAGTTCTGGCCGAGGTCGTGGCTGGTTGCGGCCTGCAGGGCGCGCCCGTCGCCCATCAGGGCCTCGCAGGTAAACGTCTCGACGGCCCCGGCGAACCGCTCCGAGGGGCTCTTCATGCCGGTGAGAACCGGGATGGCGAGGGTCTCGTGGAAGCAGTCCTGGTAGACGTCGAGCATGCGCAGCGTCTCCTCGCGGGCCTCCTCGGCCGTCGCGTGGACCGTGTGTCCCTCCTGCCAGAGGACCTCGATGGTCCGCAGGAAGGGGCGGGTGACCTTCTCCCAGCGGACAAAGTTCGACCACTGGTTGACGAGCACCGGCAGGTCGCGGTAGCTGTCGATCCAACGCCGGTAGAACTCGCAGATGATCGTCTCCGAGGTCGGCCTTACGGCGATCCGCTCCTCCAGGTCCTCCCTCCCGGCCCGCGTCACCCACGCGACCTCGGGGTCGAAGCCCTCGACGTGCTCGGCCTCTTTCTTGAGGTAGCTCTCTGGGATAAAGAGGGGGAAGTACGCGTTGACGTGGCCGGTCGCCTTGAAGCGGTCGTCGAGATCGCGCTGGATGCGCTCCCAGATCGCGTACCCGTAGGGCCTTATGGCGAACGTGCCGCGTACGGGGCCGTAGTCTGCGAGCTTGGCCATCCTGATGAGGTCGAGGTACCACTTGCTCGGGTCCTCGCTCTTCTTCGTCAGCCTCTCGACCGCCTCGGTCATAAGAACGCTCCTCTCTCGATGCAAACTACTCGGATCGAGGAGAGTATAGCCTCCGGAAGACGCAGGCTAGTAGCGGTAGGCGAAGTTCTCGACGAAGACGTACCCTACCAGCGTCGTCAACAACAGAAAGCTCACGACCGCGATGTTCCACGATCCCAGCTCGAGCCTTACTGTGCTACCAGAGGGTTTCTACGGGGTAGCGCGGGATCTCCGGGTCGGCGGTCAGGATCGGTAGCTTCTCGACGACGGCCTGAGAGACGAGCAGGCGGTCGAAGGGGTCGCGGTGGTGGTCGGGCAAACCGTAAACACCGAGCGCATGTCTCGAATGGATCGGCAAGACCTCCAGGCCGTTCTGGGAGAGTTGCTCGTTGACGAACTTTGCGGGCGAGTCGGGCAACTCCAGTCTGCCCAAACCGGCCTTTATGGCGATCTCCCACCCGCTGACGGCGCTGAAGATCGGCGCGTTGCGCTGATCCGCAATAGCTTCACGAGCGGCGTCGGAGAGCTCCGGGCTGTCGGAGATCCACCACAGAAAAGCGTGGGTGTCGAGCAAGACCCGCACTACTCGAAGTAGCCCTGGATGTCCTCCGGCAGCGGGGCATCGAAGTCTTCGCCTATCTTTATCTGTCCCCTCGCACTCCCCGGTTCACGGCGCCCTACCTGTCCTCTTACCGCCACGAGACGCGCCACCGGCTTGCCGGCTTTCGCTATGACCACCTCTTCGCCCTGCCTGACCTGCTCCAACAGCCTCGACAGGTGCGTCTTGGCCTCGTGCACGTTGACGGTCTTCGCCATACCGAGCATGCCTCCTAATATCCTAATAAGG
>JADDPU010000368.1 GCA_016781725.1 Rubrobacter sp.
ATTATTCTAATAAATATATGGTTTAGATAGTAATAATAAGGTGAGAAGGGAGGCGTATGAGGGCTGTTTGTAACACCGAAACGTTCGGCAAAAAGTTGGCGCTGGTCTCGCGGGGGGTGTCAGCGAGGTCCCCCATTGAGTTGCTCAGGGGGATCCTCCTCGAGGCGGAAGGTGAGGCGCTGAGGTTGTCGGCGACGGACACGGATATCTCGATCCAGACCTCGTCGCCGGCTGAGGTCGAGGGGGAGGGGCGGGTGGTCATACCGGCCCGCATCTTCAACGACATCGTCCGGTCGCTTCCGGGCGGGCAGTTCACCCTGGAGCACGACGGCTCGGAAGGGAGGGTGAGGCTCGCCGCGGGGGAGAACGAGTACCGCATCAGGACCTACGCGGCCGACGACTACCCGCAGCTTCCGGTTTTCGCCGAGGAGGGGACGTTCAGGATGCCGGGGGATTCGCTCGTGGAGACCGTGGAGAAGGTGTCGCGGTCTTACTCGCGGGATGAGCTCAGGCAGGTCTTGACGGGGATCTTGATCAGCTTCGAGGGCACGCGGGTGCGGATGGTGACCACCGACTCGTACCGCCTGAGCATCAAGGAGACGGAGCTGGCGACCACACCCTTCGAGGGTTCGAGGGAGGCGATCATCCCGGCGCGGGCGATGCAGGAGGTCTCGAGGATCTTCTCCGGTTCTGACGAGGAGAGCGTCGAGGTCTCGCTCTCTGAGAACCAGGCGCTCTTCCGGATCGGGGACGTGGTCTTCGGCACCCGCCTGATCGACGGCAACTTCCCCGAGTACCGGCGTCTGTTGCCGAGCGGCTTCGAGCGGGAGATCGCCGTCTCGCGGGAGGAGCTCATCGACACGTTGCGCCGGGTCAACCTCTTCGCCGCCCGCCAGACGCCGCCTGTACCCGTGAGCCTCTCGTTCTCCGAGGGGGCGGTCGAGGTGATAGTCAGGAACGGCGAGGTCGGCGACGCCCACGAGCGCCTGAAGGCCTCCAGCGAGGACGAGTTCCTGATCTCCTTCAACCCGAGCTACCTCCTCGACGGCGTCTCGGCTATAGACTCCGACGAGGTCGTCTTCAAGCTCAACGAGGCGCTCAAGCCAGGCCTCATAGTGCCCCAGTCCAACGGGGACGAGCCGGACTTTCTGTACCTGATCATGCCGATGCGGGACCCTTCGGGGAGCTAGGGGTTCGGGCTGACACCGTGCAGATCCCGGCAGGAACGACCCTCGGCCAGGCACTGAAGGCGGCGAGCATCGCGGGGACCGGCGGCGAGGCGAAGGTCCTGATCCAGGCCGGCGAGGTCAGCGTGAACGGCGAGATCGAGACGCGCCGCGGCCGCCGCCTGCGCGCCGGCGACGTGGTCGAGGTGGACGACGAGCGGCTGGAGGTACGTTGACGGCGTACCTCAGGGCTCTGCGCCTCGTGAACTTCCGAAACTACGCGGACGGCACGGTCCTGCTCGGCCCCGGCCTCAACGTCATAGTCGGGGATAACGCCCAGGGGAAGACTAACCTCCTCGAGGCCGTCTCTTTCGCCGTCACGGGCTCCTCGCCCCGCACCCCGAAGGAGAACGAGGTGGTCCGCTGGAGCGCTGACTTCGCGCGCACCGAGGCCCGCATCGCCCTGAACGGCTCGGCCGACGAGCGCAAGGTGGCCATCGGCTACGCGCCGGGGCAGAAGAAGCGCATCACCGTGGACGGAGCCCCCGAGCCCTCCCTCACGAACTACGCGGCGGGCGCCGCCGGAGCGCGCGTCGTCACGTTCTTCCCCGACGATATAAGGGTAGTCAAGGGCGCGCCCTCGGACCGCAGGGAGTTCCTCGACGCCCTGCTCTCCAGCCTGCGCCCGGCCTACGCCCGCGCCGCCGGCGAGTACGCGAAGGCCGTCCAGCAACGCAACCAGCTCCTCAGGCGCATCAGGGACGGGTTCTCCTCGGAGCGGACGCTCGCGACGTGGGACCGGAAGGTAGTCGACCTCGGCAGAACGGTCCTCGAGGGCCGCGAGGCGGCGGTGCCGGTCCTCGACGAGCACTTCAAAAGCTCTCTAAGGGCCCTGTACGGCTCCGAGAAGGCCGCGATCCGCTACTCCTATACCTCGACCCTCGAAGACTATTCCGAGGCCCTTAGAGAGGCGCACAGCGCCGACATCGAGCGCGGGACTACCTCGGTTGGCCCGCACCGGGACGACTTCGAGGTCTCGCTCGGCGGGGTAGACCTCACCACGTTCGGCTCCCAGGGGCAGCAGCGGCTCGCGACGCTGGCTCTGAAGTTCGCGGCGAGGGACTTTGTGCGGGGGGTGGTTGGGGAGGACCCGATCCTCCTCTTCGACGACGTGATGAGCGAGCTCGACGAGCGCCGGAGGGAGTTTCTGGCGGGGTATTTTCTGGAGAGCACCCAGGCCCTTATCACCACTACCAACCTCGACTACTTCGGCAGGGACATCCTGCGGAGGACGCGCATCATACGCATATCTGGTGGTTCCGTCCTCGAGACCGCTACGGATGGTGCCAAGAGCTAGCGCGGCGGCGCGAAACAGGCTTATTTAAGCGGTAAACCGCTCCCTTGGGCGTTGGGAAAACCGGCGGGTTGTGTTACAATCTCCGGGTGCAAAGTTACGAAAAGAAGAACGTCTCCGGCGAGGGCGCCGGACTAGCGAAGAGGAGGGTCCGGTTCTTTGGCGGCTAACCCTGTTTCCAAGAATACCAAGAGCGCGTACGATGCAAGTTCCATCCAGGTTTTGGAGGGGCTCGAGGCAGTCAAGCGGCGGCCCGGCATGTACATCGGCTCGACGGGTCCGAGGGGCCTGCACCATCTCGTCTGGGAGATCGTGGACAACTCCATCGACGAGGCGCTCGCCGGGTACTGCTCGGAGATCGTGATCGTCGTTCATGGGGACAACTCGGTCTCCGTCTCCGACGACGGGCGCGGGATGCCGGTAGGGGCCATGGCGAAGTACGGCAAGTCGGCGGCCGAGGTCATCATGACCACGCTGCACGCCGGCGGCAAGTTCGACGGGCAGGGCTACAAGGTCTCGGGCGGGCTGCACGGGGTCGGGGCCTCGGTGGTGAACGCGCTCTCGGAGTGGCTCGAGATCGAGATAAAGCGCGAGGGGCACGTGTGGAGCCAGCGCTACGAGCGCGGGTTCCCCAAAGGCGCCCTCACGAAGGACCGCAAGCTCAAGAGGGGCGAGGGGACGGGGACTACCATAACGTTCATGCCCGACCCCGAGGTCTTCACGGAGACCGTGGAGCTCTCGTTCGACACCTTGAGCCGGCGCTTTCGCGAGTCGGCGTTTTTGAACAAGAATTTAAAGATCCGGCTCATCGACGAGCGCGAGGAGGGTCGGGACGTCACCTACCAGTACGAGGGCGGCATCAGGGACTTCGTGGCGCACATCAACGAGTCGAGGGACCCCGTCCACAAAACCGTCTTCTACCTGGAGCGCGAGGAGGAGGTGGGGGACGTCGAGGTCGCGATGCAGTGGAACAGCGGCTTTCAGGACTCCGTCTTCACGTTCGCCAACAACATCAACACGCACGAGGGCGGGGCGCACCTCTCCGGCTTCAGGTCGGCGCTCTCGCGCACGGTCAACGCCTACGCCCGCCAGAAGGGGCTCCTCAAGGAGAAGGAGGAGAACCTGACCGGCGACGACATCAGGGAGGGGTTGGCGGCGGTCATCTCGGTGAAGCTCTCCGAGCCGCAGTTCGAGGGGCAGACCAAGACCAAGCTCGGCAACACCGAGGTCAAGGGGCTGGTCGAGAGCGCGACGAACCGTTACCTGGCGGAGTTCCTCGAGGAGCGTCCAGGGGAGGCCAAGGCGATCATAAACAAGGCTTTGCAGGCGGCGCGGGCGCGGCAGGCTGCCAGAAAGGTGCGCGACACGATCCGCAAGGGCTACCTCGAGAGCTCGACGCTGCCTGGCAAGCTGGCCGATTGTTCCAGCAAGGACCCCGCGCGGAGCGAGATCTACATAGTCGAGGGCGACTCGGCCGGCGGCAGCGCCAAGCAGGGGCGCGACAGGAACTTCCAGGCCATACTGCCGCTGCGCGGCAAGATCCTCAACGTCGAGAAGGCCAACATGAACAAGGTCCTCTCCAACGTCGAGATACAGGCCATGATCTCGGCGATCGGGGCCGGTGTTGCCGACACCTTCAACCTGGAGAACGTCAGGTACAACAAGATAGTCATCATGACCGACGCCGACGTGGACGGGAGCCACATAAGGACGCTGGTGTTGACGTTCCTGTTCAGGAACATGCCCGAGCTCATCGAGGCCGGCTACGTGTACATAGCGCAGCCGCCCCTCTACAAGGTCACGCACAACCGCCGCGACTACTACGTCTACAACGACCGCGAGCTGCAGGAGACGCTAAGGCGCCTCAACGCGAACGGCAACGCCAACATCGGCCGCTTCAAGGGCCTCGGGGAGATGAACCCGAACCAGCTCTGGGAGACGACGATGGACCCGAGCAACAGGACCCTCTTGCAGGTCACCGTCGAGTCGGCGGCGGTGGCTGACGAGCTGTTCACGGCGCTCATGGGCGACAAGGTCGAGCCGCGCAAGCTCTTTATCGAGGAGAACGCGAGAGAGGTAAAGAACCTAGATGCCTAGCATTGGCGCCACGTCGTCGCGGGAGGGGTACCTGAACATTCGAGGCGAGAGAACGAGAGAACAGCATGCTTGATACTTTCTCGGGGAACATACAGCCCCACTCCATAGAGGACGAGATAAAGGACTCTTTCCTCTCCTACGCGATGAGCGTGATCGTCTCCCGCGCCCTGCCGGACGTGCGCGACGGCCTCAAGCCGGTCCACCGGCGCGTCCTCTACGCGATGCACGACCTCGGCCTCCAGCCGAACCGCCCCTACCGCAAGAGCGCCACGGTCGTGGGCGAGTGTTTCGTCGAGGGCACGTTGGTGCACACGGGCCGCGGCCTCGAGCCCATAGAGCGGCTGCGCCCCGGCGACGAGGTTCTCATGCCCGACGGGTACACGAGCGAGGTGACGCAGGCGTTCCACAACCCGCCTTCTGCGGTGGTGGACGTTCGGTTGTCCAACGGCAACACGATGACCGTAACGACCGGGCAACTCTACCGGGTGCTGCGCGACGACCTGAGCTTGGGCTGGGAGGAGGCCCGCAACCTCGAAGGGAAGACGGTTCTTGCTTCTAACCCAAGGTCCCTCGGCGTGCCCACGCGCCACCCTTCCGAGGAGAAGGCGGCGGAGGCTTACGTCGCCGGCCTGCTCGTGGCGGAGGGATATCTCACGGACAGGGGCCGCTCGCGTCGCGTCGGCGTTAGCATGGCGGACAGGGAACCCCTCGAGGCCGTCGAGGCGCTGTGCCGCGACAGAGAGGTGGCCACCTCCTGGAGCGAGAAGGCGCCGCAGAAGGTCGGACATGCGGCTGTCCACACCCTGCGTTTCAGCGGTCTGGACACGGCTTACGAGGCGTGCGAGCAGCTGTGCGCGGAGAAGCGGGTGCCGGAGTGGGTGCTCGCCGACCGGCGACTGTATGCGCCCTTTATGGCGGGTTACGTTGATGGGGACGGGCATCTCCGGGACGGTGGGGGAAGACGGGAGGTCGTGCTCACCTCGGCCTCCGAGACTCTGGTCTCGCAACTCCAGGCCATGCTGGCGGACTGCGGGATCCACGGCCGGCGCACGGTCGAGGACTTCTCGGAGCGGGCCTACGGGGAAGGTTATCTCCCGCGCTACAACGTGTGGTTCGGCGGCGAGAGCGCTTCCCGTTTCTCCCGGCTGGTGCAGGACGACCTTCGGGTGGAGCGCAAGAGGGCTTGCGCCCGCCGGATGTCCTCCTTGGAGCGCAGGCGACTCAACTCCAACACGGAGTGCGTTCCCGGAGAAGCCATCTTCGAAGAGCTATCCAAGCATCACATCGGTTCGGGCTGGTACGAGGACACGGAAGGCAGAAAGTTCCGCGCAGGGCTCAAATACCCGGACGGCACCAAAATCCGTTACGCGGGCGACCTGCGTGCAAAGAAGCTCTCCTACCGGCAGATCGAGGAGTGGGGCATCCTCAGGAAGCTCGAGCGCATCGGTTCTCCGCTCGCCGAACGCCTGAAGACACTCCTTGACAATTACAACGTCCTCGTCGTCGAGTCGGTCGAGGACCGGGGCGAACTCGCGGAGACCTACGACGTGCAGATAGCCGACCCTAGCCACGAGTTCCTCGTCGAGGGCTGCGCGGTCCACAACTGCATCGGTAAGTACCACCCGCACGGCGACTCCGCCGTCTACGATACCCTCACCCGCCTGGCGCAGGACTTCTCCTTGCGTTACCCGCTCGTCGACGGACAGGGCAACTTCGGAAGCGTCGATGGTGATCCACCGGCCGCGATGAGATATTGCGTCACCGGCGACACGCTGGTGAGGACCACGGACGGCACGCGCCGCATCTCCGAGCTGTCTGAGGTCGAGCCAGACTCCGAAGTGAACCTCGACACGGAGGTGCTCAACCGTGACGGGGACCCGGTTCATGCCTCCAAGCTCTTCCACAGCGGCGACCACCCGACGTTGAAGCTTCGCACTCGTCAGGGCCACGAGTTGACCGGTACGCACAATCATCCCGTGCTTTGTCTGCGGGACGTGGCCGGCGTGCCGGTGTTGTTATGGACCTTGCTCGAAGAGGTGGAGCCTGGGGATCACGTCGTCCTGAGCAGGAATATCGGACCCGAGCAGCCGTCCCAAGATCCGGAGTACGACCGGAAGCTCGGCGTGCTCGCGGGCGCCTTCGTCTCCGAGGGTTGGGCGTCCGAGAAGAGGGCCGGTTTCAACAACGTCGACCCGGAGTACTTCGAGGAAGCTCTCGCGGCTTACGACGATATCGTTGGCGGCGCGCGTTACGTGTACGAGCGTGACCTCAAGTCCGGTCGGCGCATCCGCGAGGTCGACGTACATGACACTAGTGCGTTGCGCAAGAGCCCGCTCGCCGAAATAGTCGGGTTCAAGAGCTCGGTGAGGCGTGTACCGGACTTCGTCTGGCACGGTTCGACACTGCTCAAGCGTTACTTCTTGCGGAGCCTGTTCGAGGGCGACGGTTCCGTATCGCTGGCGCCGCGCAACTCCGTCCAGATCACTTACTCGACCCGTAGCTCGGAGCTCGCACGCGACCTGCAAACGCTCCTCTTGGAGTTCGGGGTGGTCGCCAAGCAGGCGCGTTACGCGCATGGCGAGGTCAAGCTCTACATAACGAACCGCCGCGACGCCAGGCTTTTCGCCGCGGGCGTCGGCTTTCTGGGTTCCAAGCAAGAGAAGCTCCTATCGGCGCTTGCTACGGTGCCCGAGAAGAGCCGCGCGATGTCCTCTGACCTCGTCCCGTACCTAGCCGACTACGTACGGTCGGACACGACTGGAAGGTGGGCCAACAGGGACTGGTTGAAGCGTAACAACCTGGACCGAATTGAGCGGTGGGACGAGGGCGGGGCGGCGATCCTGGAGAAGATCGAGTCCGAAGAGGTCAGGTCCGTTATCCGTCCGCTCGTCACCGGCGGTTACTACTACGCCGAGGTCGAGTCGGTCGAGGACGCCGGGGTGCGGCCCGTGTACTCGATCCGGGTGGACTCCGAGGACCACTCGTTCCTAACCAACGGCTTCGTCAGCCACAATACCGAGGCGCGTCTGAGTCGCATAGCGACGGAGATGCTGAGGGACATAAGCTCCGACACGGTTGACTTTGTCCCGAACTTCGACGAGAGCCAGCGGCAGCCCGACGTTTTGCCGGCGCGGTTCCCGAACCTGCTGGTCAACGGGTCCGACGGCATCGCGGTCGGGATGGCTACGAAGATACCGCCGCACAACCTCGGCGAGGTCGTGGACGCAACCGTCGCGCTCATCGACGATCCAGAGCTCGACGACGAGGACATCGCGAAGCACATCAAGGGCCCGGACTTCCCGACCGGCGGCATCATCGTGGGCCTGCGCGGCATCCGCGACGCCATCGTGAGCGGGCGGGGGTCTGTGAGGGTCCAGGCCAAGGCTCACACCGAGCAGCTCAAGGGCAACAGGACCCAGATCGTGGTGACGGAGATCCCCTACCAGGTCAACAAGAGTTATCTGCTCCAGAAGATCGCCGAGCTGGTCAAGGAGCGCAAGCTCGACGGCATCTCCGATCTGCGCGACGAGTCCGACCGCAACGGGATGCGCATAGTGATCGAGCTCAAGCGCGAGGCCGTGCCCAAGGTGGTCCTCAACAACCTCTACAAGCACACCCAGATGCAGCAGAGCTTCGGGGTGAACCTGGTGGCGCTCGTTGATGGCGTGCCGAAGACGCTCTCCTACAAGCAGGTCCTCAAGCACTACGTCGCCCACCAGTTCGAGGTCGTCACCCGCAGGACGCGCTACGAGCTCGAGCGGGCCAAGGCGCGGGCCCACATCCTCGAAGGACTCCTGATCGCGCTCTCCAACCTCGACGAGGTAGTGGCGACGATCCGCCGCAGCCGGAGCGTCGAGACCGCCCGCAACAACCTGATGAAGGCGTTCAAGCTCTCCGAGCGCCAGGCGCAGGCGATACTCGACCTCAGGTTGCAGCGGCTCACGGCGATGGAGCGCCAGAAGGTCGAGCGGGAGCATCGGGACCTGGTCGAGAAGATCGAGTATCTGGAAGGCGTGCTGGCGGACGACGCGAAGGTCTACGGGATCATCAAGGAGGAGTTGCTCGAGGTCAGGGCCGCCTACGCCGACGAGCGGCGCACGGCCATAACCGCCGAGGAGGGCGTGGACTTCGAGATAGAGGACCTCATAGCCGAGGAGGAGATGGTCATCTCCATCTCCAACGGCGGCTACCTCAAGAGCGTGCCCGTCAACACCTTCCGCAAGCAGGGCCGCGGCGGCGTCGGGGTCGCGGGGATGGAGCTCAAGGAGGGCGACTACATCGAGCACCTCTTCATCACGACGACGCACCACTACATGCTCTTCTTCACCAACCGCGGCAAGGTCTACCGCTTGAAGGTCCACCAGCTCCCGCGCATGGGGCGCACCGCGAAGGGCCGCCACATCGCCAACCTCTTGCCGCTCGCGCAGGAGGAGAGGATCCAGAGCGTCATCGCGACCAAGGAGTTCGACGAGGCGCAGTACCTGCTCTTCGCTACGAAGAACGGGATAGTCAAGAAGACCAACTTCCTCGAGTACAACACGCCCCTGAAGAACGACGGCATCATCGCGATCAACCTTGCGGACGACGACGAGTTGATCGCGGTGCGCCACGCCTCGGAGGGCGCGGACGTGGTGATGGTGAGCCGCAACGGCAAGGCCATCCGCTTCAAGCAGACCGACGCGCGGCCGATGGGTCGGGCCACCGCAGGGGTCAAGGGGATCGCGCTCAAGAACGACGATGTGGTCCTGAGCATGGACGCGGTCTCCGACGAGGCGGCCGAGATGTTCATGATCACCGAGCGCGGCTTCGGCAAGCGCACGGCCCTCTCCGGTTTCCCGACGCACGGGCGTGGGGGGCAGGGCGTGATCGCTATGAAGACCGACGGCGAGCGGGGCAAGCTAGCCGGGGTGCGGGTGGTCCGTCCCGGACTGCACGAGCTCATGATCGTCTCCAACTTCGGGACTACGATCCGCATAGAC
>JADDPU010000574.1 GCA_016781725.1 Rubrobacter sp.
CTTCTACGAGGTTCGGTGAATAGAGCAACGAAGCGACGAGGCAGCCCCTTAGGGTAGGCGCACGCCCTCAGATACCAGCGGCGCGAGTCTCTGGACACCGTAGCTCTCCAACAGAAACCCTAGTCGCGCATCGAGCTTCTCACCATGCCCACCATCAGCTCGATCGCCTCTTCGTCGGTTAGGCCCTGCTCGCGCACCAGGGAGCGCCAGGTCCAGAAGTCCAGAGCGTGACCGAGCGCCGCCAGCAGCCTCTTGAGCCGCTGGTCCTCCGCCCCCCAGCCGGCGACGAGGGCGTACCTCGCTCGGTCCCAGTGCCGTAGGTAGGGGACAGTAACCTCCATAGTAGGAGTGTGTATCTGCGCGTCGCGCAGGACCTTGGTCATCATCGGCTCGGTGCGGCGGTGGTAGGCGTAGGTCTCCTTAAGCGCCCTCCTGAGGCGATCCTCAGGGTCGGGGATCCGGGTCCACGGATCCACATCGGGCACGGGGTTCTGCGCCTCGTAGTAGGACGAGCAAGCGGAGAGCACGGCGCGCTCATCGGGAAAGTGCCTGTATACGGTGAGCCGCTGCACACCCGCCCGCTCGGCTATAGCGCTGATGGTGGTATTAGCGGGGCCAAGAGCTTGGTGCAACTCGACAGTCGCCTCGGTGATCCGCCGCCGCGTCTCCTCCTGGCGCCGGGCGCGCCGCTTCATCTCGTACTTGCGCGCCATATCTCAAAGACCTCCCAGACATTTTATTAAACAATTTCGTTTATTGATATTGACAGAAGCCTCCTGCTGCTCTATTGTAAATAGTATACACCATTGTTTAGTGTTTTGGGAAGGAGGAGATGCGGCAGACGCGACTGACCAGGACCGCAGGGCAAAGGTAGGGTTATGGGCGGCTCGTGGTGGAGCACAGGGGTCGCCCCCAAGGTATCGGAAGGAGAGAACGTGATTAGTGCACAGATCGGCGAGCTGGAGTTGCTGGAGGGTTGGTACGAGGACGACCCAACGATGCGGGTCAGGTTCAACTTTCCCTTCTTTGTGGGAAGCGGAACCAAGAACACGGCGGTCGTCTACTTCGAGCTCGAGCCGGGTCACAGGCTCGGGACCCACACCGATAGCGCTGAGGAGGTGCTCCTGATCCTCCAAGGAGAGGCCGAGGCTACGGTGGGGGATGAGTCGGGCCGAGTCTCTGCGGGAGAATTGGCGCTCGTCCCGGCTATGGTGCCGCACGCCTTGCGCAACGTGGGAGACGAAACGGTGCGGGTGGTAGGGTTCTTCTCGAGCAACGTGGTGGCGTCCACTTTCGACCGGCCGATAATGCCTTTGGGCCAACGAGTCGTGGGCACCCCGCCGGTCCTTGCGGAGGAAGAGGTCGCCTCCGGGGACGCCCGCGCCTGAGCCAAACCGACCGCACGAAAGACCACCGGGGGCCGGGAGCCGAGACTCTCCGGCCCTCCTCTTATGCTTGGGAGCGGCGCGAAGTTCGGAGAATTCCCCTTCCACGCGCTCGGGTGAATAAGGGCAAGAAGGAGCAAGATCCGTAGGACCCCAGCCCTGACCTTCGTGGTCGGTTAAGCTACTCCCTTGGGTTCGGATCGTGGCTGCACCCGCTCTTCGAGCCTCACCAACCACCTGCCGACCGCCGCCTCAAACACCAGCCGACGGAGCGTTGCCCGCCATGCAGAGCACCGCCCCGAGCACGGCGTGGATGGCTGCCTCAGCCCGGCGCGGAAGCCCCTCATCGGCGTCTCCCGCGGAGCCCCGTCACACGAAGGCCGCCCCCACCAGTGCCGGCAGGATCTTGCCCGCTTCCCCCCGTACGACGTGGGTGGCGTAGGGGGTCAACGGCGTCTCGTTAGGATTGATCTCCACCAGCCTTGCCCCGTTCTCCAGTGCCTCGAAGGGCAACGCAGCAGCCGGGTAGACGAGCGAGGAGGTCCCCACCGACAGGAAGAGATCACACGCGCCAGCGGCCTCTGAGGCCACTCTTGACACTTCGGTAGGCAACGCCTCCCCGAACCACACCACGTCGGGCCGCAGCGGAGCGCCGCAGTTCGGGCAGGGAGGCGGCGCTTCGCCTGGGGCGTAGTCTTCGACCACCGTCGCCTCCAGGGAGCACCGCGAGCGGAGGATGTTGCCGTGCAGCTCCGTTACGTACTCGCTGCCGGCCTTCTGGTGTAGCCCGTCCACGTTCTGCGTGATGAGCGTGAAGGCGGGGAGCCGACGCTCCAACTGCGCGAGCGCCAGGTGGCCAGGGTTTGGTTCGGCCCGCTCGACGAGTCCGCGGCGCCACTCGTACCAATCCCAGACCAGGCGGGGGTCCCTGGCGAAAGCTTCGGGGGTGGCGAGCTCAAGGGGGTCGAACCTCTCCCAGAGCCCTGTCTGGGCCTCGCGGAAGGTCGGGACACCGCTCTCGGCTGAGATGCCCGAGCCCGTGAGCGCGACGACGCGCCCCGCACCGCGCAGCGTGCCGAGGAGGTCGGGTGGGAGCTCCGGCATGGGGAGGGCTCAGGCGGCCACGGCCCGGAGCAACTCTTTCGCCCCCTCGGCGAGCGAGACCGCGCGCTCCTCGCCCGAGGACATGTCCCTCACCTTGCAGGTGCCTTGCGCGAGCTCGTCCTCCCCGATCACGACGGCGTAGGCCGCCCCCGAGCGGTCGGCCTGCTTGAACTGGCCCTTCGTGCCGCGCCCGGCGTAGTCGAGGTCACAGGAGATACCCTCTGCGCGCAGGGCGCCAGCCAGCCGCACGGCCAGCAGCCTGGCCTCCGGAGCCAGGGTGACGAAGAAGACGCCGAGGCTCACCTCCTCCTCGCGCGAGCCGGCGGCGAGGAGTATCCGCTCGACGCCCGTCCCGAAACCTATCCCGCCAAGGTCAGGGCCCCCGAGGTCGGGGATCAGGGAGTTGTAGCGGCCCCCGGCCCCGACCGTGTCCTGGGCCCCGAGCGCGCGGCTCTTGGCCTCGAAGACGGTCATGGTGTAGTAGTCGAGGCCGCGCACGAGGCCCTCGTCCACCTCGTAGGGGACGCCGAGCGCCTCGAGGCCCCGGCTCACGGCCGAGAGGTGCGCCGAGGCGTCCGGGCTGAGGTAGCCGGTGATCTTCGGCGCCTCGGCCAGCACCGCCTGCGTGTTTTCGTCTTTGGAGTCGAAGGTACGCAAGGGGTTGCTCTCCAGGCGGGCGACGGAGTCGGGGTCGAGATCTGTTCGGTGCCTTTGCAGGTAGGCGCGCAGCTCGGGCACGTAGGCGCGCCGCGTCTGCGCGTCGCCTAAGTTGTTCAGGTAGACGATCTCGTCCTTCACGCCTACGGCCTGGTGGATGGAGTAGAGGAGCGAGATCACCTCGACGTCCACCAGCGGATCGGCTGTCCCAAGGGCCTCGACCCCGATCTGGGTGTGTTGCCGGTAGCGGCCCTTCTGCTGGCGCTCCTGGCGGAACATCGGTCCCGCGTAGAACAGCTTTACGGGCTGGGCCAGCTTGTAGAGGTTGTGCTCGATGTAGGCCCGCACCGCCCCCGGCGTGCCCTCGGGCCGCAAGGCCAGCTCTCTCTCACCCTTGTCCTGGAAGGTGAACATCTCTTTCTGGACCACTATGTCCGACGCCTCGCCCGCGGTCCTGGCGAAGAGCCGCGCCTCCTCGAAGATCGGTGTGCGGATCTCGCGGTAGTTGTAGCGGCGGAAGAGCTCCCGCGCCGTCTGCTCGACGAACGTCCACAGCTCGGGCCGCTCGTGCGGGTCGCGGCCGCCCGGGAATACGTCGTAGGTGCCCCTCGGTCCCCTGTACGCCACTACAGACCCGGCGGCAGGTAGGGGTTCGTCTTAAGCTCTTCGGCCGCCACGAGCACGGGGCCGTGGCCGGGGTACAGTCGCGTAACCTCCTCCCAGAGCGGCATCACCCTGCGGATGGACTCCTCTAACTCCTCCCAGGATGCGCCGGAGATATCCGTTCGCCCGACGCTACCGGGGAGGATGAGGTCCCCGACGATCTGGTCGTGGCCTACCACGAACGTTACGGAGCCGGGCGAGTGGCCAGGGGTGTGGAAGACCCTGATCCCGAGCCCCGCAAGGTCGAAAGCCTGCCCGTCCTCGAGCGGCTCGTAGTCGCGGACCTTCCCCTCGGCGTCGGCCGCATGCATGTAGACAGGGGCCCCCGTCTGGCGGCGCACCGCGTCGAGGGCGTTTACGTGGTCGGCATGCCCGTGGGTAATAAGGAGCGCGGCGACCGGCGCGCTGGTGGCGTCCAGTATCTTCTCGGGCTCGGCACCCGCGTCCACGATTATGTCACCTTCCGGGGCATGCACTACGTAAGAGTTGACCTCGAAGCCGTTCATGGACAGGGTTACCTGCTCGATCTCGCTCAAAACCCCTCCTAAGATTCGACCGCCGCCGCGCCCTCGCGCCGCGCCAGGGCCCGCCTGAGCTTCCTCTCGTCGTCGGCCCTGGCCCGCACCGCTATCGGGGCGGCGAGGTGACGCCGCAGGGTGGCCTCATCGAGGTAAGGATCGAAGAAGTCACGGAAGATCTCCAGCGCCGGGACCCTCTCTCCCCTGTACGGCTCGAACGCCACCGGGTCACCCGCCCGTACCCGCCCTTCGCCGAGCACGCGGCAGTAGAGGCCCGGGCGTTCGGCCCGCCGGAACCTCTTGACGAAGCGGGGATCCCCCATCCTGGCGGCCAGGGTCGCGCACGGTATGCGGGGTGCGGTCACCCCGAGCACGACCGCGCCGACGCGAAGCCGGTCCCCGATGCACACAGCGCCGCTCTCGAGCCCGGAGACTGTCAGGTTCTCGCCGAACGTCCCGGGCGGCAGGTCCCTTCCCACCTCTTCCGACCACCAGGCGTAGTCGGGCCCGCCGAAGACGTAGACAGCCTGGTCCACCCCGCCGTGGTTCTCAAGGTCGGAGATGGTGTCGCCAGCAACGCCGGCGCGCGTGACCGCGACCGGTCCGGCGACCGGACGCTTGAAGATGCCGGTCTTACCGGATTTGCCAGCGTACTCGATAGGCCGCTCGAGGCCCACGTTCACGCTCAGGAGGCGCATCTCGCCCGTCTCCGGCAAGCTAGCGTTCGACAAGGGGGGTGCCGTCGCGGGCGACCCGGTAGACGTCGTAGACGTCGGGGATGCCCCGGATCTTGCGGATGACCTCCTCGACGTGCTGCACGCTGCCGGCCTTGAAAGCGAAGCGGCTCAGGGCCGTCCGGTCCTCGATGGTGTCAACCCGCGCCGAGAGGATGTTCACGCCAGCGTCGGAGATGGTCGCCGTGATGTCCTTGAGCAGGTGCATCCGGTCGAGCGCCTCGACGAGCAGCTCGACCGTGAAAAGCTTGTTCGACCCCTTGGCCCACTCGACCTCGACGAACCGCTCGGGGTCGCGGGTCTGAAGGGCCCTGGCGTTCACGCAGCCCGCGGAGTGGACGACCACGCCGCGTCCGAGCGAGACGTAGCCCACTATGTCGTCGCCCGGCATCGGCGTGCAGCAGCGGGCCAGACGCGTGAGGATCCCGCTCGAGCCAACCACGCGCACCCCTGTCTCCTCGCTTGTCCCGCCGGCGTCATGCGGCAGTGGGAGCGGGGCGAGCGCGGGGCTCTGCTTGGCCGGCTTCGTCTCCTCCTCTTTGGGGCTGACCTGCTCCGCGATCCGGGTCGCCACGTTCTCCGCGGAGAGAAAGCCCGCGCCGATGGCGGCGAGCATGTCGTCCGGGGAGGCGTGGTTGGTGGAACGCGCCACGTCCTCGAGGATGCCCGAGGGGACCTTCCCGATCCGGCGCTTCTTCAGGAGGGCGAGAAGCTTCTCGCGACCCAGGGTGAGGTTGTCCTCGCGGTCGGCCTTGTTAAAGAACTGGCGGATCTTGTTTCGCGCCCGCCCGCTCTGGACGACCGCGAGCCAGTCCCGGCTCGGCCCCGAGTTCTTGCCGGTGATGATCTCCACCCGGTCGCCCGAGACGAGCTCCGAGTCCAGCGGGACTATGCGGTCGTTGACCCTGGCGCCTATGGTGCGGTGCCCGATCTCGGTGTGAACGTGGTAAGCGAAGTCTATGGGCGTCGCCCCCGAGGGCAGGCTGACCACATCACCCTTCGGCGTAAACACGAAGACCTCGTCGGCGACGAGCTCGCCCTTCAAGGACTCCATGAACTCAGTGGAGTCTGTGGTCTCCTTCTGCCACTCCATCATGCTCTTCAGCCACGTCAGGCGGTCGACCTGCCGGTCGCTCAGACCGTGCTTGTACATCCAGTGGGCGGCGATGCCGTACTCGGCGGTTGTGTCCATCTCGGAGGTCCTGATCTGGATCTCCAGGAGCTTCCCCTCGTTGGACATCACGGTCGTGTGCAGCGACTGGTACATGTTGAACTTGGGCATCGCTATGTAGTCCTTGAAGCGGCCCGGCATCGGCTTCCAGATCGAGTGTATGACCCCGAGAGCCCCGTAGCAATCGCGCACCCCGTCGACCACGACCCTGAGTCCCGCGAGGTCGTAGATCTCGTTGAACTCCTTGTTGCGCCTGACCATCTTGTTGTAGATGGAGTAGAAGTGCTTGACCCTCCCGTGGACCTCGGCCTCTATCCCCGCCCCCTTGAGGTGTCGCAAAAGCTCGGCGGCAGTCCCGTTGATGAAAGCCTCCCTGTCGCCCCGGCGGGCCGCGACGAGCCGCTTTATCTCCTCGTAGCGGCGCGGGTGGAGGGTGGCGAAGGAGAGGTCTTCGAGCTCCCACTTGATCGAGTAGATGCCGAGCCTGTGCGCCAGGGGCGCGTAGATCTCGAGCGTCTCCGTCGCCTTGCGCAGTTGGGTCTCCCGCTTGAGATAGGCGACGGTCCTCATGTTGTGCAGCCTGTCGGCGAGCTTGATTATTATCACGCGCACGTCGCGGCTCATCGCCACGATCATCTTCCGCAAGGACTCGGCCTGCGCCTCCTCCAAATTTCCCGAGGGGAGCCGCTTGAGCTTGGTGACCCCGTCGACGATCTGGGCGACGTCGTCCCCGAAGCGGGATGCGAGCTCCTCCTTGGTTACGCCCGTATCCTCCAGGACGTCGTGCAGGAGGGCTGCGGCGATGGTAGTCGGGTCCAACCGCAGCTCGGCGAGGACGTCGGCCGTGGCGAGCGGATGGTAGACGAAGGGCTCACCGCTCTTGCGCGTCTGCCCGCGGTGGGCCGCGTGGGCCACGCCGTAGGCGTCGGCGATCAACTCCTCGGTCCCCTCGGGGCCGTAGGCCGCCACCTTCTCGATGAGAGAAGATATGGTTACTCCAGGGGCGGGTATGGCCCTCGGACGTTCCTCTGTACGCAAAGGCTCCATAGATAAATTATACCAGTCGGTATCAGCCCTCAGGTATCAGCCGTCAGCCTCTCGTCGGGCTGCGGTAAGCCCTCCCCGAAAGCCCCACGCCTTTGCAGCAGAAGAGATTTATCTTGCTCCCTTCCCGAAAGCTGGCGCCTGTAGCCTGAAACGTCCTTACAGTCGCTCGGACCGGAAGAAGATGATGAAGAGCAGGACCGAGCCCATGAGCGTGGCGAGCGTGAACCCCACGAAGCTCACGACGGGCACGCCGAGGTAAGGCACCTGCGGGCCGCCGCGGTCGAAGGCCCCGAGTAAGCAAGATCCGAGCAGCAGCGCCCCCGTGACTACGGCGAAGACGAGCCGGTTGGCGAGCACGTCTACCTCGCCGGTCAGGTCGTCGAGGCCCTGGTGCTTGAGCTGCACCTCGAGCTCCCCGTCCACGAGCTCCGCCAGGAGCAGCCGGATTTGCTCCGGGTAGTCCTCGGCGTAGCGGGCGTACTCCAGCGCGCGCTCCCCAACCGTCTCGAGCACTGCCTCGGGCCGGTAGCGCTCGGAGAGGAGCCTTTGCGCGTACGGGCGGGCGACCTCGTAGACGTTTATGGTGGGATCTATGGCGCGGGCAAGCCCCTCCGCGGTCACGAGCGCCTTGGTCAAAAGCGGGAAGACCGGCGGCATCCGAACGCGGTAGCGCCGGGCCAGCGCTATAAGCTCCGAGAGCGCCTGGCCCAGCGTGACCTCCCCCACGGAGAGCGCCGAGTACTTGTTCAAGAACTCCCTGAGGTCGCGCTCCAGCTCACCCCGCACCTCGGTAGCGTACCGCACGCCGAGGCTCTCCAAGCCCCGCAGCGCCGCCGAGGCGTCGCGCTGTACCACGGCGATAAGGAGCGTGGAGAGGGCTTCGATGTCGCTCCGGCTCATGTAGCCAACCATGCCGAAGTCAAGCAGCGCCAGATCCCCCGCCGGTGTCAGCAGCAGGTTGCCGGGGTGCGGGTCCCCGTGGAAGAAGCCGTCCTCGAAGGCCATCTTGAAGATGGCCTCGGCCCCCATCGAGGCCACGCGCCGCCGCTCCGAGGGCCTCAGCAGCAGGGGCCGGATGTCCCGAAAGCGCGTCCCCTCGATGTACTCCATCGTCATGACCCTCGCGGTCGAGAGCTCGAGGTAGACCGCCGGGATCACGACCGGCGTCTGGGCGAAGTTGGCGGCGAAGCGCCGCGCGTTGGCGGCCTCCGCCGTGTAGTCGAGCTCGCGCCGGATGACTACCTCGAACTCGGCGACGAGCCCTCGCACGTCTATGAAGAGCCTGCGCCCGAACCTCCCGTCGAGAAACGCCGCGAAGTCCCGCATGAGCTCCAGGTCCCCCCCGACCCTCCCCGGCGCCTCGGGCCGCTGGACCTTGACCGCCACCGTCTCCCCGCCAAGGAGCATAGCCCTGTGGACCTGCCCGATGCTCGCCGAGCCGAGCGGGACCGGGTCGAACGAGGCGAACACCTCCTCCACGGGAGCGCCGAGCTCCCGCTCGACGATCCCCTGCGCCACCCCGGCCGGCATGGGCGTGGCCGTGTCCTGCAGCTTCCTGAGCTCCGAGAGCACCCCCTCGGGCAGGATGTCCGAGCGCGTTGAGAGGAGCTGCCCGAACTTGACGAAGGTCGGCCCGAGGTCGTCGAGCGTCCGGCGCAACCGCACCCCGAAGCTCGGCGCCAGTAACTCCTGCATCCCCTTCTTCTCGCGCCGGTCCCGCCTGACGTCGAAGACGTACCCGAACCCGTGGCGGACGAGGACGCGGCTGATCTGGGAGAAGCGCCTCAGGTTCCCCGAGCGGGCCGCCGGGGGTGTCCCTCCGCTCGCCACGCTCGGGCGGGCTTAGAGGCCCGGCGGGATGTCCGCCTCGTCGCGCGGAGGAGGCGACGTTACCTCGGGCCCACTCACGCCCTCGGGCCCGCCGGCCGGCGGGGGCGCCGGAGTCGGCGCGGCAGGCCTGTCCTCGACCATGCGCATCCTGTGCTCGAGCTGCTCGACCCGGAAGACGAGGTCCTCGTAGTCCTCCCGCGTCGGGAGCCCGCCCCTCCTCAAGCCCTGCTGCACCGAGGCATCCACCAGAGCCCGGGCGCCAGCGCTGCGCTCGCGGGCGCGGTTCACCACGTCGTTGACGACCGCGCGCCCCTCCTCGCGCTCGATGCGCCCCTGCTCGATCAGGGAATCGACCACCTCCTGAACCCGATCCCGCGTCGCCGCGGCGGCCCCAACCTGCAACAAGATCAACCGCTCAAGCGTCTCGCCAACCGTCCCGCGCATAACTACCTCCCGAGAGTGGGCCTCACTACCT
>JADDPU010000599.1 GCA_016781725.1 Rubrobacter sp.
ATGGGGAAGTTGTGCCCCGTGTGCGCCCAGTCGTAGAGGAGGGCGAAGACCCCGAGCCTCTCCGGCCCGATAAACGACTTGGGGCGGATGATCGGGGTGACTAGCCCCTTCGCGCGGTACTCGAGGCAGATCATCTCGGCCTGGATCTTGGCCTGCCCGTAGGGGCCCACGCCCTCTAGTTTGTCCGTCTCGTAGAGTGGATGGTGGTCCGGTATCCCGTAGACGGCGGTCGAGGAGACGTGGACGACCCGCTTCACGCCGTGCCGCAGGGAGGCGTCGAGGACGTTGCGCGTACCCTCGACGTCCGTCGTGTAGATGTCCTCCGGCGAGTAGAGCGGCAGGGCGGCCGCGGTGTGGACCACAAAGTCCGCGCCCTCTATGGCCCGGTCTACGATGGCCTTGTTGCGGATGTCGCCCCTGATGATCTCGACCCGGTCCCGCTCCGGGTAGTCGAAATCCTCGACGTCTAGAGAGGCCACGGCGTAGCCCCGCGAGAGGAGGTGCCTTGTGAGGTTGATCCCCAAGAAACCGGCCCCGCCGGTGATCAGAACCCTCTGTCGGTCCATAAGATGCTTCTCCTTGTCTGCGACGAACTGGCGGGCCGGGAGTCGACCCGTGCAAGCGGGGAATTTTAGCACTCATCCGCGCGAAGGACGGCCGGCGCGCTCCCGCGCGGGCGGCAGATGGTTTATAACTGTCCGGGACGAGTTACGAAGCCCGGCAGGAGGTACACCGCTGATCGGTACATCTACAAGGCTCGGCGGACGCGCGCAGGGCCCAGGGTTGCTCCTCGCCTTACTAACTTACTAACCCTCCTGGCGGCCGTGGTCTTCGCCGGCTGCGGAAGCGCCCCGCAAGATTCCGGAGAGGGGCAGCCGTCGCAGGCCGCGGGGTCTTCCGAGGGGCCGTCGGCGGGGAGACGGCCGAGGGCTCCGGTGGGCGGTCCTCGAAAGAGCGGCTCGGGCATCCGGCGCTCGGGTCGGCGCGGGCGCCCGTGGTGTTGACCGAGTACGCGGACTATCAGTGACCGTTCTGCGGCAAGTTCGCCCGTGAGGTGGAACCGAAGCTAATCAAAGAGTACGTAGAGGAAGGGACGCTCAGGATCGAGTGGCGCGACTTCCCCTACCAGGGGCGGGAGTCGGTGAGCGCGGCCCTGGCCGCGCGGGCGGCCCAGGCTCAAGGGAAGTTCTGGGAGTACCACGACCTGCTCTACGCCAACCAGTCCTCCGGCAACACGGGTGGCTACAGCGAGGAGAACCTGGTGGCGCTCGCCAAAAAAGCGGGCCTCGACAGGCGGCGTTTCGAGGAGGACCTGAAGAGCGCCCGCTATAACGGGGTGGTGCAGGCGGACTTCAGGGAGGGCCAGCGCCTCGGCATAAGCGGGACGCCTACCTTCATCATCAACGACCAGGTACTTGTGGGGTTGCAGCCGCTGCAGGTGTTCGAGCAGGCCATAGAGGAGGCGCGCCGGGAGGCCGAGGGTGGTTGAGGTCTCGTTTTTGGCCTCGTTCGTGGGGGGTGTACTCTCCCTCCTCAGCCCGTGCAGCGCGCTGCTGTTGCCCGCGTTCTTCGCCTACGCCTTCCAGTCGCGGGGCGAGCTCGTCGGGAGGACTGCGGTCTTCTACCTCGGTCTGGCCGCCACGCTCGTGCCGCTTGGGATGGGTATCTCGGCGGTCAGCACGCTCGTCTACGGGCACAGGAGCGCCCTCATCACGGTCTCGGGCCTCGTCATCATCGCCTTCGGCGTCCTTCAACTGCTGGGACGCGGGTTCACGGTCGGGCCGCTGGCGCGGTTGCGCGGCAGGATCAAGGGCGACCCCGGCTCTGTTGCGGCCACCTTCGCCCTCGGTGCCGTCTACGGCTTCGCGGGCTTCTGCTCTGGCCCCATCCTCGGCGCGGTCCTCACCGTCGCCGCCTCCTCAGGCTCGGTCTTCGGCGGCGCCGGCCTGCTCGCCACCTACGCAGCCGGGATGGCTGCCCCGCTCTTTTTGATGGCCCTCCTCTGGGAACGGTTCGACCTCGCGCACCGCCGCTGGCTCAGGGGCCGCGAGGTCTCTTTGGGCGGGCTCCGCTTCCACACTACCAACCTCATCTCGGGTCTTATGTTCGTAACGATAGGCGTCCTGTTCATAGTTTTCGAGGGCACCTCGGCCCTGGAAGGTCTCTACGCCTCGCGCGGCGCTACCGACCTGGCCTTCGCAGCCGAGCGGTGGGTGAGCGGGGTCGCCGAGAGCTTTCCCCTCTCTCTAGCGCTCGTGGTCGTCGCCGTGCTTCTCGCCGGCGTCCTGCTCTACCGGCGTATCAGGCGCGGCGGCGGCAAGGACCCGGCCGGCCACGAGGGTTAGAGGGGCTCGATGGAGCTTCTCCTGCCCGAGCGGTTCGAGACTTCGGCGACTGCCTACGGCTACGTGAGGACGGTCTTCGACCAGGTCGCCGACGGGAGGCGGCCTGCCACCGTCTCGATCACGCCCTCGACCCGCCATGTCGGCGTCACCCGGCGCGACACGTTCCGCCCCGGCTTCTCAGGGGCCGTGAGGGCCGCGGAGGGGATGGGCTATCCCGTGCTCGTCCGCTCCGCGGGCGGCGGCGCTACCGCCGCGGATGCCGGCACCTTCGGCTTCTCCATCATCCGCCCCGCGGGAGAGGCGGAGGGTAGGCGCGGCATCAGAGATCGCTACGACGAGGCCGCGGCGCTGG
>JADDPU010000462.1 GCA_016781725.1 Rubrobacter sp.
GGTTGACGTGAACGTGCACCCGGCCAAGAGCGCGGTGCGCCTGCGCGGCGGTCGCCGCCATCTGCTTCGTTACACCTTTGTTAAACTTTCCGCGTTTCATGGGGTCAAGAAGAGACAAGCCGGACGCGTCCGGGCGCTCGGAGCGCCTATTGGGTGGCCACGACTGGGTGTACGTGTTTGCCCTCTTGATCCCCTTCGTCGCCTACGATCTGGTCCTGAAGGCCATCCGCGTCGCCTCGCTGCGCAACGACCCCGGGCTCCTCGGGACCCTGAAACTGATGCGTTCGGACTTACTGTTCGACTCGGGGTACGCGCTGCTGTGGGTCGGCCTCTTCGCGCTCGCCGGAAGGACACGCCTGCGTCCCTTTGCCGTCGGGCTCTTCCACGCGGCGACGATCCTCGTCGCGCTGGTCGTGACAGGCGCCCACCGGTTCTACGAGGTCACCGGCACTCCCCTGAGCTTCGACGCCATACTCTACTTACTCTCCTCCCCTAAGGAGGTCGGCGCCGTCGCCGTCAGCGAGTTCACCCCGGTCTTGCTGGCCGTGGTTTCAGTCGCCCTCCTCTACGCCGCCTTCGGGCCCTGGCTCGTCGCGCGCCTCTTCGACCGCTGGCGCGGACGGACGGTTGCGGGTCGCGGAGCGCGTACGCCACCCTGGCTTCGCTTCGCGTGCTCGAGTCTTGCGGGGTGCGCGCTCATCTCGCTCTCCGTTGTGCCCGCCCAACCCTCGGCGGGCGCGAGCAAGTCCTTCTCCCGGGAGGCGTTCGTCCAAGCGGCGGTGACGGGCGTGGAGGAGGCCAGAGATCCGGCCCGGCGCGTGGACGTCACCAAGGTCCGCGAGAGCTTACCCCTCGGGACGAGGCTCTCCCCGACGGCGCAAACGGAGCGGCGTAACGTCGTCATCGTGCACTTGGAGTCCGTGCGCGCCCGTTCGGCAACGCCCTACAACCAGGACGTCGGGATCACGCCTTTTCTGGCCGAGTTCGCCGAAGAGAGCCTTATGGCCGAACGGGCCTACGCCGTGGTCCCGCACACCACCAACGCGCTGGTGGCGACCCTATGCGGCATCAACCCTCCCATAGGCCGGTGGCAGACGTACTCGGTCGGCGGCCGGATCCCCGCCCGGTGCTTGCCGGAACTCCTGGGGGAGAGGGGCTACGACTCCGTCTACTTCACCTCTTCCGTTCGGACCTTCGAAAGACGCCCCGAGGTCGTCGAGAACATGGGCTACGAGGAGTTCTACCCCGTGGAGACCATGAACACGAAAGGCTTTGAGAAGGCCAACTACTTCGGTTACGAGGACGAAGTGATGCTGGAGCCCAGCCGCGAGTGGCTCGAAGAGAACGGCGACGACGGGCCGTTCCTGGCGACCTATGAGACCATCACGCCGCACCACGACTACCGGGCCCCCGACGAGCGTCACGGGCGAAAGGAGTTCGCCGAAGACGACGCGCTGAACCGCTACCTCAACAGCGTCCGCTACGTGGACTTCTTCGTGAAGAACCTCATAGAGCAGTACAAGGAATTGGGACTCTACGAGGAGACGATCTTTGTCCTCTACGGCGACCACGGCGAGGCCTTCGGCGAGCACGGGCTCTACCATCACGACAACGTTCTCTACGAGGAGGGCCTCAGAGTACCCTTGCTGATTCACGATCCGGGACGGTGGGAGGACGGGGAGCGCGTCGAGGCGCCGATGAACCAGCTCGACGTCCTGCCAACTGTACTCGACCTGCTCGGCTACGGTGTGAAGGGCGGGAGCTACCCTGGCAACTCGCTCCTCGGCCCGCTGCCTGAAGACCGGACCCTCATGGCCGGCTGCTGGTACGAGCACGAGTGCCTGGCGAGTATAGAGGGGGAGGAGAAGTATATCTATCACTACGGCGACGAACCCGAGGAGCTCTTCGACCTCTCGGAGGACCCCCTCGAGAAGAACAACCTCGCCAGCGAACACCAAATGGGATCGTTGGGAGAGCGGCGAAGGGAGCTCCTTGCGTGGGCCGCGCGGGTGGAGGCCGCTTACGAGGCGCCGGAAGAGAGGTAGGTCAGGCGGCGCCCCCGATGTCCCATCCTTCCTGGTTCGTCGGCATGGAGCCTGATCGACCTGTTACGGGGCTTGAACCGTTCGCGCCCATCCTACAGGCGACCCCGACGCTCCAGGTGCTCGACCAACCAGCGCGCCGTCCGCTCCATGAGCCCCAGGTCGCGCTCCCTAAGCCACGGATCGGGCGCGTGGCTCACGCAGCACAGCGTGCCGTAGAGCCGCCCGTCGGAGAGGACTAGCGGTACCGCGCAGTAGGAGCCCATGTCTGCCTCGCTGGTCACCCGCAGGTCCTTCGTCGCGTCCTCATTCCTCGCGTCGGGGACCACCCTCGGGAGTCGCCCGTCGAGCACCCGCTTGCAGTAAGACTCGTCGAGTGGGAAGCCCTCGCCCTCCCGCCACTCGAAGGACTCGGCGTCCCCCTCCAGCTCCCGGAAGACGAGCCTATTTCCGGCGAACTCCGAGACGAAGACGACGTCCATCTGTAGGGCTTGCCTGACATCGCGAAGCATATGCTCTATGGTCTCGGACATCCGGCCAGCCCCTTCGCCCGAAGGCGTCCGGTCGCTCATGTCGATCATTGCTCCTCCCCCATCCGTGCGGGGTCAATCCGTTCCCGTCCCCATGATGCCGCAGGCCAAGACCCGGCGCGACCTTCGA
>JADDPU010000029.1 GCA_016781725.1 Rubrobacter sp.
TGCAGGACATCTTCAGGATGGTCCACCCGCGGGCCATCACCCCGCTGCAGCTCGGCGGGCGCGTCGTGCCCGAGGGCGCCCGGATCGCCGTGCTCGGGCTCTTCGCCGCGTGGATCGTCGTCTTCGCCGTTGCTACGTTCCTGGTGGCCCTTCAGGAGAAGCTCACCCTGATCTCCTCTATCACGGCGGTGGCGACTACCCTCAACGACGTTGGGCCCGGCCTCGGTCAGGTGGGGGCCACCGAGAGCTTCGAGATCGTCAACCCCTTCGGGCGGGTGGTGCTAACCGCGTGCATGCTGCTCGGGAGGCTCGAGATCTTTACGGTGCTCGCGCTGCTCTCGCCGGCGTTCTGGCGCCGCTGAAACGAGAGGCTTCAGGCATCAGCTCGCTCCGGCCTAACGGCCTCCGCTCGAAATCTACCTCGGCAGGTCGATGATCCTGCGCCCCATCAGGCTCTCGACGAGCTCGACGGCGAGCGCCGCTGTGCCGTTCCTGACGTCCAGGATTGGGTTGACCTCGACGACGTCGAGCGAGGTAACTATCTCTGCCTCATTGATGAGCTCCATGACCAGGTGCGCCTCGCGGTAGGTCAGCCCGCCGCGCACGGGGGTGCCGACGCCGGGGGCGACCTCGGGGTCGAGGGCGTCCAGGTCGAAAGAGAGGTGGACCCGGTCTACGTGGGAGAGGTGTTTGAGGGCCTGGCGCACGACCCGGGCGATACCGTAGGCATCTATCTCCTTCATGGTGTAAGCCCTGGCACCGGCCTCGCGCAGCAGGTTTCTCTCCTCGAGATCGACGGAGCGCAGGCCTATGAGGACCACGTCCTCGGCGTGCACGCTAGGGCCGGGGCCGCCGATCTCGACGAGGCTCGGGGGGCCGTGGCCAGTGAGGGTGGCGAGCGGCATCCCGTGGATGTTGCCCGAGGGCGAGGAGTCCGGGGTGTTGAAGTCCGCGTGGGCGTCCAGCCAGATCACGCCGGTCCGCGCTCCCGCGCTGGCTTTGGCCACCCCCGAGACGGTCCCGATGGAGACGGAGTGGTCCCCACCCAGAAAGATCGGGAACAGCCCGTCCGTGACGATCGCCGTCGCGCGCTGCGCAGCCTCCGAGCAGACGTTGCGGACGGCCTCGAGGTGGCGAACCTCCTCGCGGCTTGCGACGACCTCGGGGATGGGAACCCCGGCGTTCCCGAGGTCCGTGACCTCGAGACCGAGCTCCTCGAGCGCCAACTCGATGCGGGCGTAGCGGATGGCGCTAGGCCCCATGTCCACGCCCCGGCGGTCCTGGCCGAGGTCCATGGGAACGCCGAAGATCCCGACGGGCCGGCGCGGCCTATCAGGCAAAGGCCGTCCCTCCTGAGCGTCGAGGGTCGGCCGCCGCCTCGAACCGGCCCCCGGTGGTGCGCCTGACGGCGTTGACCCCGCCGAAGTACATGTTCGGCTCGTCGTAGCTGAGGACCTGCTCGTAGCTTTCGAGGTTCGCCGTACGGGCGCCGGCCTCGTAAGCGAAGAGCCCTCCCTCGGCGTGGAAGCGCGGGGCTAGGACCGCGTTCTCGAGCGGCATCCCGAAGTCCAAGACGTTCACGAGGACTTGTAGGATGGCCGTGGGGATGCGGGAGGCGCCAGGCGAGCCGAGCGCGATAAGACCGCCCTCCTCGGAGGAGACGACCGTTGGGCTCATGCTCGAGATCAAACGCTCCCCTGGCCTTATTGCGTGGAAACCCTTCGGGTTGAGCTCGGGCTCGCCGAGCGTGTTGTTCATCGGTATGCCGGTGCCTGGGATGACGAGGCCCGAGCCGTAGCCCATGCTCGCCGTGATCGAGACTGCCAGCCCTTCGGCGTCCACGCAGGAGAGGTGGGTTGTGTGCGGCGAGCCGAAGGCGCCGAAGATGCGGCGCCGCTGCTCGGCCGCGTACTCCTCCCCGGTGAGGCGCTCGGCCACCCGCCCGTTCTCGGCAGCCTCGACGTAGGCGGTCTCGCGGTCCTCGAGGGCGTACTTCATAGCCCCGCTCATGACCCTCACGTACTCGGCCTCGGGCATGGTCGCCAGATCGTAGGCCGAGACTACCTTTAGCATCTGCGCCAGGGTCGGCCCGCCGGCCGAGGGCGGCCCGTTGGTGTACATAGCCCCCGCCCCGTAGCTGACGCTCAGCGGCTCCCTGACCACGGGCTCGTACCCGGCGAGGTCCTCCTCGGTTATGATGCCGCCCATCTTGAGCATGTAGGCCGAGATCCTGCGCGCCAGCTCCCCCTCGTAGAAGAGGTCGGCCCCGCCCTCCCCCAGCGCCTCCAGCGTGTCGGCGAGCTCGGGGAAGCGTAGCTCCTCCCCCTCGAGGTACACCCTCTCCCCGTTGTAGTAGTGCTTGCGCGTCTCGTCGGTGAGCCGCAAGACCTCCTCGGCGACCTGGAACCAGAGCGCCGAGGTCCTGCACAGCCGGAATCCCCCGCGTGCGAGCCTCACGGCGGGGGCCAGCGCCTCCTTTAGGGTGAGCCTGCCGTGGCGCTCCAGCAGGCACTCCCAACCCCTGAGGGATCCCGGCACCGCCGAAGACGCCCCCCCGACGATGGAGCGCACCCCGGACCCGTACTTGAGGATGATGGTCTGCGGGCTTCCGCCGGCCCCGAAAGCCGAGGGCGGGAGCCCCTTGCCAGGCATCGCGTCGTAGTAATCGACCACCTCGGCCCCGCCTGAGGGGTCCCGCACGAGGGCGAACCCCCCGCCCCCGATGGAGCTCATCAGGGGCTCGGTGACGCCGACGGCGGCGGCGGCGGCGACAGCCGCGTCGGCAGCGTTGCCGCCGGCGCGGTAGGTCTCGGCCGCGGCCTCTGCGGCGTAGGGCGTGCCCGCAGAGGCCGCGAAGGTGAGGGTTGGGCCCGCTACTTCCATAATGGGCTATCATACGCCAGCAGGCGCTCTAGCGGAAAGGCCCATCACCCCATCTCGAAGCGCGCCGACTTGCCAGCGAGCATTACGCCGCACCAGCTACGCCACAGGCGCGCTACGGCACTCCTATCCAGGGGAGCGCACCCGAAGTCCGTGCAAAAGCTACTCGGACACGCGACGATAGCGCTTACCCTCGACAGGTGTAGCCATTGCAGATCTAGCACGGGCGACCAGACCGCAACCGCTATGTAGGCGGCTTTATCGTAGCGGTTGGGTCACTCGTCGGGCCACCAAGGGTCGGGCTTGTAACCCGGCCCTTTACTTTTTCCTGCAAATTGCGATATTCGGTAGCGAGTTGACTTGTAGTGAGTACGATTGGCTATCATGTGCCAGCAGGCACTCTAGCGGAAAGGGCCCATCTCTTGAGCGAGGAGCGAACCGGCGGCAGGAGGTTCAACTCGGCCACGGACGAGGAGATCCTGAACGCCGAGGTCGCCGACTCCTACTTCCACAGGACGATGCGGGTCCTGCGGGCCCGCGGCCTGGACGACACCCAGGTCCACGCCGAGCTCGCCTACAAGACCTCCAACCCCGACGACTGGTTCGTCGTCGCAGGCCTCGACGAGGTAGCCCACCTCCTCGAAGGGGTGGAGGTCGAGGCGCGGGCTGTGCCCGAGGGCACGATCTGCCGCCCCCAGGAGCCCGTCCTGACGCTCACCGGTCCCTATGGCGCCTTCGCCGAGCACGAGACCGCCTTACTCGGGTTTCTGTGCCAGGCCTCGGGCGTTGCGACGGGGGCGGCCCGCTGCCGGCTCGCCGCCGGCGAGAAGCCCGTGATCTCCTTCGGCGCGAGAAGGATGCACCCCTCCATCACCCCGATGGTGGAGCGCGCCGCCTACCTCGGCGGCTGCGATATGGTCGCCGTGGATCTGGCGGTCGGGCGCCTCGGCATCCCCGCCACCGGCACCACCCCCCACGCCCTGGCGCTCATTCTCGGCTCCACCGCCGAGGCGGCCCGGGCCTTCGACGAGGTTATGGACCCGGAGGTGCCGCGCACCATCATCATAGATACCTACGACGACGAGAAGTTCGGGGCGCTCTTGGCAGCCCGCGCCATCCCGGACTCGATCTACGCGGTAAGGATGGACACGCCGGGCAACCGCCGCGGGGACTTTAGGGACCTGATGCGCGAGGTCCGCTGGGAGCTCGACCGCAACGGCTTCGAGCACGTCAAGATCTTCGCCTCGGGCGGCATAGACGTCGAGTACATCCTCCACCTGAACCCGGTCTGCGACGCCTACGGGGTCGGCGGCGCGATAGCGGACGCCCCGATGATCGACTACTCCCTGGATATCGTGGAGGTCGGCGGCGTAGACCGCTCCAAGCGCGGCAAGCGCGGCGGCCGCAAGCTCCTCCTCGAGCTACAGGACGGCTCCCGCAAGGTGATCCCCGCTACCGCCGCCGTACCCGAAGGCGCCAGCGAGATGCTCCAACCCCTCCAAGACCTCTACTCTCCCCCACCCAACGTCGGCACCCTGCGCGAACGCGTGCTCGACCAACTCGCCACCGGCGACTACACGCTCTAGAAGCAGCACCAGAGGCCGGCCGCCGGGGCCGACTACGCCAAATGGGCTAGATATATTTCAGCTATTTGTGCGATGTGGCACTTACCTCGGTAAGGCATCATGCATACAGGTAACCGGTAGAGGCGCCGGGGAGGCCAGAGAGAGGACGACGAGATGGAGAATACAGCTACCATAACCCTCACATGTCCCTTCTGCGCGGAGGCGGATCTGCGCTCGTTCGGCCGCAACTCCGCCCGGTGCGGGGATTGCGGCGCCGTACTTGGTGGGGAGCTCCTGGTAACGCTCCACCAGATAGCCGCCCTGCCCACCGGGGTCGGGAGGCACGCGTGCGAGTGCGGCCACCCCGAGATGCGGCTGCTCCCCGACGACGTCTACTGGTGCCCTGCCTGCGGCTCCGAGGTCACGCCGGTGTCGGCCGGCCCGACCACCTGGAAGTCCTCGGATCACTCGGAGGCCTACTGGTGCGGCTGGCTCGACAGCCGTTACGGCGAGCCGGCCTGCTTTACGGACAACCACAGGCTGGCGAAGTGGGAAGACGCTTCCGACCGGCTAGATTACTACCGCGGGCACCGAGCCGGCCGCGAAGCTCGCCTGCACAAGAGCCGGCTCCTCGAAGCCTCCTAGCCTCGAGTGGGCCATACGCTCAGCTCCCGCCCGAGCTTATGACCAGGTAGTAGCTGCACTCCCCCTCGCCCGCGTTGTCGAAGCGGTGCGTCATGTCGGCCTCGAAGTAGAGCGCGTCGCCCTCTTCCAGCAGATACTCCTCGCCGCCGAGCGTCACCCTGAGCCTCCCTCTCTCGACTACTACGTGCTCGGCGACCCCCTTGCGGTGGGGCGGGAACTCGCCCGAGGTCGACCCCTCAGGGATGGTGTTACGGACGAACTCCACCCCCCGGCCGACGAAGGTCGGCGAGAGGAGCTGGCGCTCGAATCCGGTCTCGGGGTCGCGCATGACCATACGCCCCTCTTTGCGCACCACCACGACCTCACGCCGCTCCTCCATCCCAACGAGCTGCGAGAGCGTTACCCCGAGGCCCTCGGCCAGCTTCGCCGCGACCACGAGCGTAGGGTTCTTCTCGCCCCTCTCCAACTTGGAGATCATGGCCCGACTCACGCCCGACCGCTCCGCAAGCGCCTCCAACGTCAACCCCCGCCGACCACGCAACTCCCTGACCCGTCCCCCCAACCGCCCCGAGGAGACCGCCGCGACCGTCGTCGCTCCCTCTCTTGCCTCCCTACGCTCCATTTGGTAGAAGATATTCTATCATGGTAGATCTACTCGGGGTATTCGTTGCGGCGGGGCCGTTTTTGGTGGCGGCCGTAGCGTTGGTGGGGCTGCGGTGGCCTGCGGTGTGGGCCGGGGCGGCTACGCTCGTGGCGGCGGTCTTCGCGGCGGTGGTGTGGCCGGGGTTGGAGTTGGGGGGAGTTTTGGGGAGCCTGGCGGGGGGTGTTGGGACCTCGGGGCGGGTTCTTTACGTTCTGTTCGGGGGGTTGCTCCTCTACAATTTGCTCTCGGCGGGTGGGGCTGTAGAGAGGGTGTCGAGGTTTCTCGGGAGGCTCGAGCCGGACCCGGTGGCGCTCGCGGCGGGGGTGGTGGTCGGGGTCGCGCCGTTCTTCGAGTCGGTGACGGGGTTCGGGGTGGCTGTGGTCATCAGCGCGCCCATCCTGCTCGCGGCCGGCTTCTCGCCGCTCAAGGCGGCGGTGCTGGCGAGCTGGGGGCAGTGCGCGGTGCCGTGGGGGGCTTTGGGGGTTGGGACCGTGATCGGGGCCGACCTCGCGCGCATGGACTTCGGGACGCTCTCGAACGCGAGCGCGTTCCTGAGCCTCCCCCTCTTCCCGGTATATGGTGTCGCCGCCGTGGCCCTCGCTGGCGGATGGGGCGGGGTTCGGAGGCGCGGCGTGCAGGCGGCGGGGCTCGGTCTGGTCGCGGGCGCCGGGACGCTCCTGACGAGCCTCTACCTCGTCCCCGAGCTCTCCGGGGCGGTGGGCGGGCTCGCGGCGACTGCCGTTTTCGTTGCGCGAAGGTGGTCCCGGGTTGCGGCGACACCGGTCCGGTCGCTGCTGCCGTACGGGTTCCTGCTCGCGCTGCTCGCCGGAGTCAACGGCATCGGGGCGGTCGGGGCCGCTTTCGCGCGGCTCGGTCCCGTGTTCGTGGGTCCCGGCCTGCCTTTGCTTGTGTCTGGTGCGTTCGCGGCGTTGGTTCTCGGGCTCGGCGCTGGCGAGGTCGGTAGGGCGACGAGGAGGACAGCGGCGCAGTGGCTCCCGACGGCGGGTGCCGTCCTCACGTTCGTGCTGGCGGGTGAGGTAGTGGCCGGGAGCGGGGCGGCGGCGCTCCTGGCGGCCCAGGCGCAGGCGGTGGGGCGGCTCTACGGGGCGATCTCACCGGTCCTCGCGGCGCTGGGCGGGGCGCTCACCGGCTCCAACGCGGCCTCCAACGCCCTGTTCATGCCGCTGCAGGTCGAGGCGGCCCGGGGCCTGGGGCTCTCCGAGGAGCTCACGGCGGCCGTGCAGAACGTCGCGGGGAGCCACGCGAGCCTGCTCGCTCCCCAGCGCGTGGTACTCGCGGCGACCGCCGTGGGGCTGCTCGGAAGCGAGGGGCAGATCGTGAGAGTGGCCGTCGTCCCGGTCGCCGTCTCCGTCGCCGTGCTGGCGGTCCTCGCGATGATCCCTTAGGTCCCTACCGACTTTCTACCAATCGTAGGCCTCGGGCCTGCGGTTCCTGAGGGCGGGGAACTCGTCGCGGAAGCGGTCGAGGTAGTCGAGGTCGAGGGTGGCGAGCGCGTGGCCGTCGCGGTCCGGGCACTGGGCGAGGACCGTGCCCCAGGGGTGCACGATCATGGACCGCCCGTAGGTCCAGCGACCATCCGCCTTTTGGCCCCACTGCGCCGGGGCGACGACGAAAGCCTGGTTCTCGACGGCCCGCGCCCTGAGCAGCAGCTCCCAGTGGTCCTTGCCCGTCTGCAGGGTGAACGCGGCCGGGACCGCGAGCACCTCGGCGCCGCGCAGCGCCAGCAGCCGGTAGAGCTCGGGGAAGCGCACGTCGTAGCAGACCGAGAGGCCGAGGACCGCCGCGCCGGCCTTCGCCGTCACGACCCGCGCCCCGGGGGCTATGGTCTTGCTCTCCAGGTACTCCCGATCCGGGGCCTTCACGTCGAAGAGGTGGATCTTGCGGTAAACGGCAGCCAGCTCCCCGTCCGGCCCGAAGAACGTCGAGGTGTTGTGGAGCCGGTCCGAGCCGGGCTCCCCTTCGAGGATGGAGCCACCGAGCAAGTACACGCCGAGCTCGCGCGCCAGGGCCCCGAGGAACTCCGTCGTCGGTCCGGGGATGGGCTCGGCGTTCTCGCGGTAGACCCGCTCCAGCCCGTGACAACTCCACAGCTCCGGCAGCGCTACCAGCCCGGCCCCCGAGGCGGCCGCCGCGCGGATAAGGCGCTCCGCCGTCTCCAGATTCTCCCCCTTATCCGGGGTCGAGGACATCTGGATCGCCGCCGCCGTGATCTCGCGTCCGTTCAACGTATCGGTCCTTTCCGTTTCATGCCACGTCCGAGGCGGAGAGCGCGCCGATGCACTCTTCCCTGATCCGCCACACAAGGTGATAGTCAAGCCCCCGCGCCGAGGCCCATTCCCTGACGAACCGCCGGTGTACCTCTACTTTGTAGGCCCCGGTCCCCGCGGGCTCGATGGTCTCTTCGTACAGGAAGCTCTCGATGGGGTCCGCCTGTATGGCCCGCGTGAGGTCCACGCGGGCTCCGCGGTACGCGAGGTAGCAGTGTGCCTCGGGAACGCAGTCGAGCCCGTAGCGCGCGAGGACAGGGCCGACGCCTGGGGTGTTGCGTCCGTCCATCTCGTAGATGACGAGCCGAAGCTCCACGGGTACGCCGTGATCCCGGGCCAGCGCGGCGAGGAGGGCGTGCTTGGTGCCGCACGTCCCCCTGCCCTCCTCGAGCACCGAGCCGTAGTCGGCCCTGTCGGTGTTCCTGCCGTATGGTAGCCGCCACACGTAGCGCACCGCCGCGTGGTAGTCCAGCGCTCCGAGCGCGACGAACGCCGCGTCCGGCCGCACCCTACCGTCGAGGGCGAAGTTCGGCAGGAGCTCCACACCGGCCCCGCACCCCCGCTTGACGCCCGTCTCCCTCAACCCTCTACCCTGCTCCTGTGCTCGTTTAGTACCCGCAGCAACGCCTCCTCGTCATCGCACACGTACTGTAGCGGAACGCGCACCATGGGGTTGAGCTTCGAGCCAAGAAAAGCCGCCCGGCTGTCGGTCTGGAGGCCTACGAGCAGCTTGTCGGCTTGCCCGAGCTCCTTGTGGCAGTAGGCGAGGCCAAGCTCGACGCAAGCTCCCTCGTCGGGGACGCGTCCGTCGAGCACGAAAAGGAAGACCTCGGCCTCCCAGATCTTCGTCTTGTCGAGGTGAAACGTCGCGTGGCGCCGCTCTTCGGGGCTCATCGCGCTGTAGGGCGGCTTCTCTCGCTCCACGCCGTCGCGCTGGGGCAAGAAGACCCGGAAGCCGAGGCCTTCGAGCCGCCCCGTCAGGCGCCGGTTGAACCGGCGCTCGGCTTCGGAGAAGAGCGGTCCGGCGAGGTAGATCAGCACGAGCGACCCAACCCTTCAAGGCCCGGACGCGTCGTATGACCGTGACCCAAGAGCGGGCCGGGGCGAGTGTGAGGTAGCGGCACATGGACGCGCGGTAGCAGCCGGCCGCCGCCCACGGGGCGCTCCTACCTCTGGTTCATCACCGTGAAGCCCACCCAGACCAGGAAGATCGCGGCTATGAGCACCACCACGAGGAACGGGATCAGTACGACCAGGGCCGCCTTGCCCGTCGTCGTCCCGTGCATCTCCCGGATGCCCACGATGGACAGGTAGAGCCCGTACAGCGCCACAATGGGACCGACGATCGGGATCCAGTTGACCAGGCCGGTGACCTGGCTGTAGCAGGCCACCTTGAAGGTAGACCCGAAGCCCTGGTTGTTCTGGCCCACGATGAACGTTACCAGGAGCTGCTGGATCGCCGCCGCGATGAAGAGGCCGATGGCGCCACCTATGGGCGCGAAGAATATCGAGGCCACGGCCGAGGCCGGGGCGAAGGTCGAGGGGATCGCGTTCTGGGGGTTGGGGTTTAAACCCGGGCTCTCCTGCACCCCCAACAACACCATCAGCCCGCTTAGGAGCGCCGAGATCACTATGCAGATGAGCGCGAAGACCAGGGGGTTGATCAAGTTCGCGCTCCGGGGGAGCCCCGCGAAGAACTGCCTGGGCGCGAGCGCTACGCTGCGCGCCACGTCGACAAAGCTGTTTACGGGGTTGGAGAGGTCGTACTCTCCCCCCGACGCGGACCTTCCTACGCCCATATTCGGCTCCCTTCTGAGGTGTCCTCGCCTGATCGTTCAGCCCAGGTGATGATGATACCGGACAGCAGGGCGCCGGGACACCGGCCCGCGCCACTACACCTTGACAAATCAACCGAGACGGCACGGAGGCGAAGCTCGACGTGGTGCTGCGTGCTCTTGGGTCGCGCGGATACCTCGAGGCGGACCGGCATGCAAGCCTTAGGTTTCGGACACGTCGCGCAACCTCATCTCGAGCACGTGTCCGGCCTCGAGCTCTCGCAGGTTCAGGTAGTGCCTGGCGGTCTGCAGGATCGCCTCGAGGGGTGCGAGCCCAACGAGCTCGGTCGATTCCACGGCTGCCCCGCGCCGCGCGGCCGCCGCGCGAACGGCTTCGAGGGCCATGGGGATAGAGGTCTTTTCGAGGTCCGTCAGGTTCATGGAGACCTGCGCCCTGCCGCCTACCTCGAGCCCCAGGGCCCGCAGGGCGGGCAGGCCGCCGTCGCGTTCCCTGACCTCGCGGGCGACGGCGTGGGCGACCTCCACGTCCTGCGTGTCCAGGTAGGCGTTGAAGGCCACCAGGAAGGGTCTGGCGCCGACGGCGACGGCTCCCAGGCGGGGATCCAGCCCGGCGGGCCCGTGGTCGGGCCTCCAGGAGGGATGGTCGATGCGGGAGGCCACGCCCTCATATCCGCCGCGCCGCACGTCGGGCAGGTCGCGGCGGTGCGCGGAGGTCGCGGCGGCCCCGTAGAGGTAGACGGGGAAACCGAGGGCGCCGAGCAACTCTCCAGCGCGGCGGGCGAGCCTGACCGCATCCTCCATCGTGGCCGCTTCCAGCGGGACGAAGGGCAAGACGTCGAGGACGCCCATCCTCGGGTGCTGGCCGGTCTGGACAGAGAGGTCGAGCTCGGCGGCGCACGCCCTCGCGAGGGCGACGGCGCCCGCGAGCACGGCGTCCTCCTCGCCCGCGAAGGTCAGGACCGTGCGGTTGTGGTCGGGATCGGAGTGGAGGTCCAGGACGCGCACCCCCGGGACTGCGCGGACAGCCTCGGTGATGCGGGAGATCTTCTGCTCGTCTCTCGCCTCGGAGAAGTTGGGGACCGCCTCGAAGAGCACCGGCTTATCTCGAGCCGAGCGCGCGGTCGAGGTGGACCGCGGCGCTGATGAGGGCGAGGTGGGTGAAGGCCTGGGGAAAGTTGCCAAGAGCCTCGCCGGAGTGCCCGATCTCTTCGGCGTACAGCCCCAGGTGGTTGGCGTAGGAGAACATCTTCTCGAGGGCGAGGCGGGCCTCATCCAGCCGTCCTGCCTGCGTCAGGCACTCGACCATCCAGAAAGAGCACAGGCTAAAACTCCCCTCCGCGCCGGCGAGGCCGTCCGGGGCGGCCTCGTCCACCTTGTAGCGGTCGACGAGCGTATCGTAGGTCAGCTCCTGCTGGATGCGGTCGAGGGTGGCGATCCAGCGGGGGTCCGTGGGGCCGACGAACTTGACCAGCGGCATCAGGAGCAGGGAGGCGTCGAGGGCGTCGGAGCCGTAGTACTGGACGAAGCTCTCCCTCTCCGGGTTCCAACCCTTCTCCATGATCTCCTCGTAGATGGCGTCCCGCTCGGCAGTCCAGCGTCCGTCCCCGGCGGGCAGGCCGCGCTGGTGGGCGATGCGACCCGCGCGCTCGAGGGCTACCCAGCTCAAGAGCTTGGAGGAGACGAACTGGCGCCGGCCGCCGCGGACCTCCCAGATCCCCTCGTCCGGGCCCCGCCAGTTTTCGCTGAGCCAGTCCAGGATCTTTCTGAGGTTCTTCCACAGGTCGTAGTCCAGGGGCGCCCCGTGCTTGTTGTAGAGGTAGGCGGCGTCGAGCACGGCCCCGTAGAGGTCGAGCTGGATCTGGTCGTAGGCGCCGTTGCCCAGCCTGACCGGCCGAGAGTTCATGTAGCCGGAGAGGTGGTCGAGCTCGGTCTCGAAGATCTTCGTGCGACCGTCGATACCGTAGAGGGGTTGGAGCAGCCCGTCGTGGTCCTCCTGGCAGCGGTCCCTGAGCCAGCCCATGAAGTTGCGGGCCTCGTCCTCGAAGCCTACGTAGATCAGGGCGTAGAGCGCTAAGGCCGCGTCCCGAAGCCAGGTGTAGCGGTAGTCCCAGTTGCGCTCGCCACCGATCCGCTCGGGCAACCCCATGGTCGGGGCGGCGACCAGGGCCCCGGTCGGGTCGTAGACCATGAGCTTGAGGACCAGGGCGGAGCGGTTGACGACCTCCCGCCACCTCCCCTGGTAGGTGCTCTGGGAGAGCCAGCGGCGCCAGTAGTGCAGCGTGCTCTGCAACAGCTCCTCGAACCCGACCTCGGAGAGTATCTCCCCCGGCCCCTCGCCCTCCTCGAGATGAGCCAGGACGAAGGTCGCCTTCTCGCCCTCGCCGAGCGTGAACCGCGCGCCGGCAGCACCCCGCTCCCTCTCCCGTAGCGGCACCTCGGTAGCCAGCCCCAGGCAGGAGCCCCCCGGCGAGAAGACCGCCCCCGACCTCCCGACCGAGACCTTGTGCCCCTTGCGGGCGTAGTCGAAGGCGGGCCGGCACTCGGCGTCGAACGTCATCTCCCCCCTGATGACCCTGACGTTGCGGACGAGCCGGTGGCGCTCACCGGGACGGGTGATTATCGGCATGAAGTCGAGCGTCTCGGCCAGACCCGTCGGCGAGAAGTAGCGCGTCAGCAGCACGTTGGTGTCCGGCAGGTAGAGTTGCTGGCTCCTGGCGTACTCCACAGGACGCAACGTGAAGTGCCCGCCCTTCTCGTCGTCCAGGATCGAGCAGAACACGCTCGGCGAGTCGAAGGCGGGTAGGCACAACCAGTCTATTGTCCCGTCGACACCTACGAGCGCGGCCGTGTGGAGGTTGCCTATTACCCCGTGATCCTCTATCGGCAGATAGCCCATATAGGCTACAGGTTACAGGCTTCAGCCGTCAGGTGATACCTCTAAATGGTTGAACATCGCCGCAGGCCCGGCCTCTGCGCTGACACCTGTAGCCTGTAACCTGATCAATACCTCACCACGAGCACGCCGCCGACGACGATCAGGGCCACCCCGAGCGCCTTGAGAAGGCTGAAGCTCGGCTCGGTGCCGAAGACGCCGAGGGCCTCGAGAACGAGGCTCACGAGGAGCTGGGTGGCTATAACCAGCGAGAGGGCGCGCGCGACCCCGCCTTGGGACGCGGCGACCGCGATGGCGCCGACTATGACCGCCCCCAGTACGCCCGAGATCAACGAGTAGCCAACCGCGCGGCCCGTGAACTCCGGCCTCGCCACGAACAGCGAGATGAGCAGCGCGAGCGTGCCGGTCGTAAGGCCCGAGAGCGCTACCAGCACGGACGGGCCGAGGACCCTCTGGGCAGCCCCCGTCAGGTTCGTCTGGACCGCCACGCAAACGCCGGCAAGCACCGCGAGGATGATCGTGGATCTCATGGAGTCCCCCTGTGGTTGTTGGTCTGGTGGGGCGTCCGGAGCCCGCCGGATTATAGCCGTCCGGAGCAACGGTTTCTCCGGTATCGGCACGGGGTATAGGTTAGAGTATTCGTTTCGCAGACCATAAGTCGGCTACGCATGGAGGAAAAAAGGTGGAAGACATGCTAGGCGGAGCCAGGATCAACTACCTAGGACACTCGACCTTCCGGCTGGTAACCCCCGGCGGCGAGCAGATCCTGATCGACCCGTTCCTCACGGATAACCCCCAGACCCCGGACGAGCTCAAGGAGGCCGGGGGCGTCGACACCATCCTGGTCACCCACGGCCACTTCGACCACTTCTCCGACGTCATCCCGGTAGCCAGGGAGACCGGCGCCACGGTTGTCGCGAACTTCGAGATCTTCTCCTACCTGCAAGGCCAGGGTATCGAGAACGCGATGCCGATGCAGAAGGGCGGCACCGCCGAGGTAGGCGGCGTCAAGGTGACCGCTACCCACGCCTTCCACTCGTCCTCCATCCAGACGGAGGACGGAGGCTCGATCTACGGCGGCGAGCCTGTGGGTTACGTGGTCGAGTTCCAGAGCGGTTTCAGGCTCTACCACGCCGGCGACACCGCCGTCTTCGGGGACATGCGGCTCATCGGCGAGCTCTACCACCCGGACCTCGCCCTCCTGCCCATCGGCAACCAGGTGGTGATGAGCCCGTTCGAGGCAGCCCACGCCGCGCGGCTCCTCGGCGTCGGCAACGTCGTGCCGATCCACTACGGCACGTTCCCGTTCTTGCCCGGCACCCCCGAGGAGTTCCAGAAGCACCTCGGCGAGATCGCCCCAGGCGCCGCAGTCCACGTCATGAACCCGGGCGACGACCTGAGCTCGTAACGACCACAAGCCGGCTAGCCCGGCCGTAGCCCCGGGTGAACCGGGGCTACAGTGTCGCCGAGGCGAAGACCAGGAGAACGGCCCGGCACATCTCCCCGGCCGCCCCAACCGCGTCGCCGCCTATCCCCCCGAACGCAGCCCTCGAGAGGCGCAGCCCACAGAGCGCGACCAGGGGCGCCGACAGCACTGCCAAAGCCGCGCCCATCGGCAGCAGAAACGGGAGGGGCGAGAGGAGAGCCAGACCCAGCCCGGCGGACCTCTGCCTTCCTTCGAGCGCCCGCACGAAGGGGACGGAGGAGGAGGTCCTGTCGGCCGGATCGCCGAAGGCGAGCATCAGGAGCATCGCCGACCGGGCCGAGACCTCGCCGGCGAGCAGGGCCAGCGCCGCGTGCCAGGGGGAGACCGCGGCCAGGGCCGCGAGCGCGGCCAGGGCCGGGGCGTAGACTACGAAGAGGGCGCCTATCCCCCCGATACCGACCCTGACGTCGGCGAGTACCTGGCGGCGTCTGGCTGGACTCCCGCGGACCATGAGGGCGTCCCCCACGTCGAGGACGCCGTCCGCGTGGTGCAGCCCGGCCGCGAGGAGCACGGCCCCCAGCGCGAGGGTCGCGGCCACGCCGGGGGGTACTGAGGAATAGGCCAGCAGGATCAGGGCCGCCCCCGGAAGGCCCGTGAAGATCCCGACGAGCGGCAACAGGTATGCCTGCCGGGCCGCCTCTTCCAGAGAGGCGCCGCGGAGGGGCAGGGCCGTAAAGAACGAGAGCAGGGCCTTCAACTATTTGATCCTGAGCCCTATCCCGGCCACGCAGAGGTGGACCTCCTCCGCCGCGGCGGCGGCCCGCTGGTTGACCAGCCCGAGCGTGTCCCTGAACCTCCTTCCGGCAGCGCTCTCGGGGACGACCCCGAGCCCCACCTCGTCGCTGACCAGAACGAGCGGGGAGGCGAGCGTCCCGGCGCCCTCCAGGAAGCTGTCCAACTCCCGCAGCGTCTCCTCCTCGCCCCCCGGCCGCGCGGAGACCCACAGGGTGAGGGAGTCGAGCAGTACGGCGTCCCAGCCCTTCGCCGCCTCGAGGATTTCATCCAGCACCCCGATCTCGAGCGTACCCCACCCGGCCGGCCTGCGCTCCCGATGCAGCCTCACGCGGCGCTCGAGGTCTCTGTCGTCCCCGAGCCGGGCCGTCGCGACGTACAGCACCCTCCCGCCCCCAAGGTCGGAGGCCAGCCGCTCGGCGAGGGCGCTCTTCCCGCTGCGGGCGCCGCCGAGGATGAGCGCGCGAACGCCTACAGCTCCTCCCGGATCTCGGCTACGAGCCGCCGGTTCTCGGCCTCCGTCCGCACCGCCACCCGGAAGTACCCGGGCCCGAGGCCCATGAAAGGATCGCACCCCCGCACGAGCACCCCCCGCCGCGCCAGCCTCTCCGGGAGACCCTCGGGGCCGCGGGCCAGCAGAAAATTCGCAGCACCGGGGAAGGGCTCGATGCCTGGCAGCGCTCGCAGCCAGCCGAAAAGCTCTTCTCGCAGGCGTCCCACAACCCTGACGGAGGTCCGGGCGAAGGCGCCGTCCCGGGCTGCAGAGATCCCGGCCGCGGCGGCGACGGCGTTCACCGGCCACGAAGGCTGGAGCGCCTGGACGCGGGCGGCATCGCCGCAGACCAGAGATCCCAGCCTGAGGCCCGGTATCGCGAAGAACTTCGTAAAGGACCGCGCGACGCTGAGCCCCTCCCCGGCCTCCGCGGCGACGCTGATCCCCGGGGCGAAGTCCGCGAAGGCCTCGTCCACCACGAGAGCGGCACCACCCTCGCGCACGCGACGCGCCACCTCCAGCACCGCCCGGCGATCCAGGCAGTCCCCGGTCGGGTTGTTGGGGTTGCAGAGGAAGACTAGGGAGATGCCGTCCAGGTCCTCGAGGGCGCCGAGGTCCAGGCGGAACCCGTCCTCGCGCCTGCGGACGACGCGTCGCACGACCCCCAGCCCGGCGGCGCCGGCCGCCGCCGCGTACTCGGAGAAGGTCGGTTCGAGGACCAGGGCCCTGCCCGGACCGGCTGCGCGGGCTGCGAGGAAGAGCGCCTCGGCCCCACCGTTGGTCGGGACTACCTTTTCGGGAGAGGTGCCGAGATACGCCGCCAGGGCCTCGCGCAGCTCGGTGTACTCCAGGTCGGGGTAGCGCCCCGACTTCTCGTAGAGGGCCAGGCGGGCGGCTTCGAGCGCCGCGGGCGGCGTACCTAGAGGGTTTATGTTCTGGCTGTAGTCGAGCAGGCCCTCGCTCCCCAGGCCGAGGGCCCGCGAGACCGGGCCCCCGTGCGCCCCATGATGACGCCCGCCTGGATGCTCGGCCCACCCGCTAACCACCCCGGGCCTCCCCCGCGAGGAATCCGGCGACGGCGAGTAATACGCAGCACCGGCGCATGAGAACCACGGCGCGGCCGATGTCGGGTCGCCCCGGGGGAGGTCCTTCGCCAAGGACGGGCCCCTCCCGGGTCACGCCGCCGTACGTGTTCGGGCCGCCGAGCCTCACGCCCAGGGCGCCGGCGAAGGCTGCCTCGGTCCAGCCCGCGTTCGGGCTCGAGGCCCGCGGCCCGTACTCCGAGGCGGTTCGGAGGGTGGCCCCGGGTCTTCCCGAGAGCGCGGCGGCGACGAGTACCGTAGCCCGCGCGGGGATGAGGTTGGCCAGATCGTCGAGGCGGGCCGACGCCCAGCCGAGCTCCGCGTACGGACCTCTCCGGTAGCCGACCATGGAGTCCAGCGTGTTGACGGCCCTGTAGGCCAGCGCGCCGGACGGGCCGAAGAGAAGACCGTAGAGCATCGGCGCCACGACGCCGTCGCTCGTGTTCTCGGCGACCGACTCGACAGCCGCCCGGCAGACCTCGGCCTCGGAGAGCCCGGCCGTGTCCCGCCCGACGAACTCGCCCACCCTGGCCCTGGCGCCCTCGAGCCGACCTTCGTCGAGCGCGCGCTCGACGGCTTCGGCGGCCCGCGCGAGCCCGCGCAGCGAGAGGGCGGTGGAGGTCAGGGCCGCGCCGAGCGCCCAGCGCAGCCTCTTGGGCGCCACGCTCAGCGCGGCCCTGGCCGTGAGCCATACGAGCCCGGGAAGCGCGACTGCCAGTACGATGCCGGCGCCTCTTCTGGCTTCGGGGCTCTTCAGGCGCAGCGCCCCCCGTGCGTAGGCCGAGGTCGCGCGACCCATCCAGACCGTCGGGTGCAGATGCTCCGGGGGCTCGCCGAAAGCCGCGTCCAGCACCAAGGCAGCCGCCACCCCTCGCGCGTGGGCTCGGCTCATCCCCCGGTAGGCTTCTCCCGCTCCCGAGGGGAGCTACGCCCCCGGAGGAGGCCGACGAGGCCGCCCAGGGTCCCCAGGAGGACGGCGCGGAGGACGAAGTTGGCGATCGAGCGGCCTAGGTCGCGGAGCGCGGGCGGTTGCAGCGTCGCCTCTACCGCCTCGGTACGTGCGGGGGGAGGCAGATCCCTTACCTCCTCGGGGGGCGCGCCGCTCTCCACACGCCTCTCGCGGATCTCCGTGCGGACCTCGTTGACGTAGGAGGCTATCTTGGGCGACGCCTCCCTGGCGTACTCGCGCACGGCGTCGGCGAAGAGGGTCGCCTGCAGGGCGGTAGTCAGGAAGAGCGCGAGCCCGACCATAACGGCTACCACCGTGGCCGCCAGAGCGCCGTCGCGCAGGAGCAGCGAGCGGTAAGGAACCCCCGGGTCCAGCCGCGTCGGACTAACCCTGAGGGCGGCGAGTATGGCCAAGAACAGGATGGCGGCGAGGGCGAGCCGCGTCCGGTACTGCGCTATGACGGCCAGGATCCAACCCTCCGTCGAGGCGGGGTTCACTAAGAGAAAGTACAGGTCCGAGACCAGGGCGACGAGCACCGCCGCGATCCCGTACCTAAACCCTGTCCTGATCGGTCCCAAATCGCTCCTCGGCTCGCCGCGCTTCGGGCCCAAGAATACAACATCCCCCGCGGGGCGCGGTGTGATCCGGAACCCCGGCGGCTACGGCCGGGAGCGCGCCCCTACCCCGTGCCTTATCCTGTACCAGACCAGCGCCCCGCTCTCCCTCACGAGTTGCCCCCTGCGGGGCCACTTCTCGCGCCACATCGGGCTACCATACACCGGCTCGGCCCACGCCGACAGACCAGCCCTCCCGAAGGCGGCTACCGTCCGGACGCAGTGCAGCGGGTCGGTCACGACTAGCACCTCCTCGATCCCCCTGGTGCGCGCGATCTGCGCAACCAGCAGGGCCGACCCCCAGGTATTGAGCGCCCGATCCTCGCGCAGGATGGCCTCCTCCGGCACTCCCATCCTCTGGAGGATGCCAGCCATGACCTCCGCCTCGCTCGGCGGATGATCGCCTTCGCCGCCGGTTGGGATCAAGAGCTCTACGGCTCCGTCGGCGTACAGCCGGCCCGCGTGCCAAGTTCGGGCTTGCAGCGTCCGGCTTGGCCTCCCGCCGCGCAACACCTGCGCGCCGAGCACCACAGCGACCCTAGGCCGCTCCGAACCCGGCCTCCGGGGTAACGACCCTCCCCGGTACACCCCGAGGAGATCCCGAAGCTCCCCGAGAACGCCCCTACGAAATGCCGCCTCTAGCACGCAGCCTCGCCCCTCGCCCGCTCCAAGTCCTCCGCCGTGTTGACGCTCATCAGGAAGAGATCCGGGTCCCCGAAACGTCGCAGCTCCTCCTCGCCTGCGTACTCGACCCCGTCCAGGCTCTCCACGAACGCGTGCACAGCCCTGACCCCACCGTCGAGGGCTGGCCCGACCCGCGGCAGCAGCCCGCGGTGGTAGGCGGCGCACAGAGGATGCATCCTGCCCCGGTAGCGGGGGACGACCGCGCAGAGACCACCCCGCTCGAGACGCCCCAGCAGGTAGACCACCAAAGGGCCGGGCAGAAACGGCATATCGCCCGCCGCGACAAAGACTAGCGGGTTCCTCGCGGCGGCGAGGCCAGCCTCGAGGCCGGCCAGGGGTCCCTGCCCCCCGGGACGCTCGCCGGCGATCCGCCGCACGCCCGGCGGGAGCTGCCCCTTCTCACCTACCACCAGGACCTCCCGGCAACTGGTCGCGAGGGCCTCGACAGCGCGGACGAGGAGCGGCAGCCCGCCAACCTCCAGAGCTAGCTTGTCCCGTCCCATTCTGCGGCTGCTGCCGCCGGCCAGGATCACCCCTGAGGCCGCGGGCAGTTCGTTCAGGGGACGGTCCGCGCGGCAGCTTCTCCCCTGAGGTTCAGGATCTTCTGCCGCAGGAAGAGTACCCGCTGCTCTCTCGTCGGGGCGCCGAAACGCCGGGCGAGGCGCTTGGCGACGGCCAGGTCGACTGCGGCTCCGTGCAGCTTCCTCGCCCTGGACCAGGTGGAGAGATGGCCCGTCAAGAGAAGCCGCAGGTAGTAGGCGGTCCTGCGGAAGTAGCTAGGGAGGAGGGCGTACTCCTGGGAAGTTATGGTGCCCGCGGCGACCTCGTCGCGAAGCTCCGTGCGGATCGTGCGCCGCTCGACGGCAAGCCACACGACGATGATCAGGATGTAGAGGAGAACTACCAGGAGCATAACCACGTAGGCCAGCGGCCCGAACACGGTGGCCGTGAAGTTGAAGATCGCGTGCAGGAGGATCGCTCCCGCGAGGCCGAGCAGGGGGAGTATCACTTTCAAAGCTTTGTTGTGTACCCACGGGATGAGGCCTATCCCGATACCCGTCAGCGAGGTAAAGGCCGCGTGGGCGAACCCCCCGAAGATCCTGCGCACCACGAAGGTCTCCGCCCCGTACTGCATGCCGTAGAGTATGTCCTCGGCGATAGCGAAGCCGAAGCCAACGGCGGACCCGTAGACGATGCCATCCATAACCCCGGAGAACTCCACGAGGCCCCGCCTGCGGGCGGCGAGGTAGGCCACGAGGAAGATCAGGAGCAGGGCCAAGCCCTTCGAGCTCTCCTCGACTACCGGCGCCACCACGACCGGCGTAAGGAAGTTGGCCACCTGCTGGCCCGCGATCGAGCTTATGGTAAAGGAGGCGACCGTGTTGAAGAAGAGCGAGGCCGTCGTGGCCACCGCGAAGCCCCAGAGAAAGACCGGGATCACGTAGCGCAGCGCCTCGCGCTCGTAGAGGTCGACGGCCCGGATGAAGAGCAGGTAGATCACGGCTTGCAGGACCCCGACCCCGACCAGGGCACCGCTCATGCCGGTAGCAGGTGCACCTTGAAGAAGCGCCATGAGCCGCAGTATACCCGCTCCTGGTAGAATACTAATCAGCTATTCTCAAAAGGAGCGTCGTTGGACAGAGATCCCCAGGACCGTAAGGAAATACTGGGCACTATGCGTTACCTGACCCACGGGGTCTACGTGCTCGGCACCCGGAGGGGCCGCCAATCGAACGCTATGACCGCCTCCTGGGTTATGCAGACCGCCGAACGTCCCCCCTGCGTCGCCGTCGCGGTGCGCGGCGACCGCTACACCCACGACATGGTCCTGGAGAGCGAGACGTTCGCCCTTAGCATCCTGCGCGACGACCAGGTGGACGCCGCCACCCACTTCGCCGACACGAGCGGCGAGTACCACGACAAGCTGCAAGGGGTACCCTACGGCCTGACCCCAGGGGGCTCGCCGTTTCTCCTCGATTGCCTGGCCTACCTCGACTGCAGGGTCGTGGACCGGGCCCGTGCCGGGGACCACACGGTGATCGTCGGCGAGGTCCTCGCGAGCGATACCATGGACGACAGCTACCCGCTCATCTACGACCCGAGCGAGTACGAGGAGGCCCTCCGCTAGGTGGCCAGGGATCCCGAGACTCGTCTCCGCGAGCTCGGCCTGGAGCTCCCCGCCGTGCCGAACCCGGCCGGTGCCTACGTCCCGGCCACGCGCGCCGGGAACCTGGTTTTCACCGCAGGCCAGCTCCCGTTCAGGGGTGGGGAGCTGTCCGCCACGGGCAAGGTCGGCGCCGAGGTGAGCGCGGAGGAGGCCTACGAGGCGGCCCGGCTGTGCGCGCTCAACGCGCTCGCCGCCGTCGCGGCCGAGACGGGTGGCCTCGGCGGGATCGACAGGATCGTCAAGGTGACCGGCTTCGTGGCCTCGGCCCCCGGGTTCAACGGGCAGCCCGGGGTGCTGAACGGGGCCTCGGAGCTTCTGGGCGAGGTCTTCGGCGAGGCGGGCCTGCACGCCCGCTCGGCCGTCGGAGTTGCGGAGCTGCCGCTCGACGCGCCGGTCGAGGTCGAGCTCGTTGTCGTCTCCGACCCGGCAGGTCCTTGAGGCCCGGTTCACCGTACGCCCGGCCCTCCGGGTTTATAATCGTCCGTAACGATCCTATCTCACCAGGAGGTGCGCCTTGGACGCGACGCGCGAGAAGACAGGCATAAAACTCTACACCGGCGACTACTGCCCGTTCTGCCGCAGGGTAAAGCAGGAGCTGGAGCGGCTGGGGCTTGGCTACGAAGCCGTGGACGCGGACGCCGACGGCCGCCAGGAGGTCATCGAGCTCTCCGGGCAGCGCGCGATCCCGATCCTCACCATCGGCGACGAGGTGCTGGTCGACTCCTCGCACATAATCCGCGAGCTGCGCAAGCGCTACGCCTGAGCACTACCGCGCCCGGGCGCTACGGGCGGTTCCCCGTCCGGTCCTGGTTCCCTACCTCGGAACCACCCGCGCCGATTTGTTCCAGCACGTAGTCCGCGTAGAAGGCTAGGGATTCTTCCTGGCCCTCGTTGAGGAAGGCCCGGGCTTTCCCGACGGGGGCCAGAAGAAAGTCCCCCACCTCCACCAGCGGTCCCTCCCCCCACTCCTCGGCGGGAAGCCAGGAGCCGCGGGAGCCGGCGTTGCGCCGGACGGTCTCACCAAGAAAGCACCCGAGGCCGACCACCAGCTCTTCCGAGACTGGAGGGTCCGGGTGGACCTCGTCGCCCTCCAGGGCTGCCATCAGCAGCTCCTCGACGAGCGGGAGGTATCCGGGTTCGTAGTCGAGCTCGACGCCCCAGTGCTTGCTCCCGACCTCTCTGAAGAGGCTGGCGGACGCCTCCGGACGGTCGGGCGTGACCCGCAAGAGGTCGAGCTGCAGCAGGGCCGCGGGCGAGCGGCCGAAGAAGAACTCGACATTCGGGGGGACCGGGTAGGCGCTCACCAGCTCGAGCCCGGCCCCGGCGTGCTCCGAGCCGCGCAGCACTGCCGCCCGCTCGAGCGCCTCGTTCGCGCTGCGGGGGTCCCAGGCCGCGGTGGCTACCTCGACGAAAAAATCCTGGTCTCCCTGCCTGAGGTGTATGGGCAGGACAACCTCCCCCAGAGGGGAGCGGATCTCTTTGAAGAGCTCGAGGATCTTGCCGCCCCGCTCCTCGAGTTCGCCCGCGACCCTCAGGATCGTCGCGGGACGGGGGGCGTCGCGCTCTATCCGGATGGGGCCCGCGTGACCCTCGCTGGCCTCCTCCTCGGGCATGCCGTCACCGCCTCTCCAGAACATCCGGGCTAATCCTTCCACATCGAACCTCGAACCCGGAGATTCTAGCATCGCTAAAGATTTGCCGGAAACCCCTCCGTAGACTACCCTTACCCGCATGCCTGAACCGCAAGAGTTGCTACTGGTGCGTCACGGACAATCTACGGCGAACGCGAGGGGCATCTGGCAGGGCCAGATGGAGTTCCCGCTCTCGGAGAGTGGCCGTCGGCAGGCCACCCTCGCAGGCCGCGCGCTGGCGCGCGAGCCTTTCGATGGGCTCTACTCGAGTCCCCTCTCCCGGGCGTTCGAGACCGCGGAGATCATCCGCCGCGAGAGCGGCTTCTCCGGCGCGGTCGTCCCGGTCGAGGGTCTGAGCGAGAGGAACGGGGGCATCCTCGAGGGCCACACCTGGGCCGAGCAGGAGGAGATCAACCCCGAGCTTGCCAAGAAGTTCCTCTCCATCCCGGAGGAGGAGCGCTGGGCGCTGGTCGAGGCGGAGACCGACGAGCAGGTAATGGAGCGCTTCGGCCTGGCGCTCTCCTCGATCCGCGCCGGCCACCCGGAAGGGTCGCGACTGGTGATCGTCTCCCACGGTGGTGTCATGCGGGCTTTCTTGAGAGATCTCTTCGGTCCCGAGACCCTGCCAGGGACGCAGCGGGCCTCGAACGCCTCTATCACCCGCATAAGCTGGCCCGAGGAGAACCCGCCGCGGTTGTTGGAACTGGCCTCCACCGAGCACCTGTTCGAGAGCGGTGGCCCACGCGCCTCGGTGGTGGAGTGATCGGGTAACTAGCCGTTCGTGTGAGGTCGTCTGGCTGGCTCTTGGGGCCTAGCCCAAGGACTCTACGCCGCGCGCGTTCGGGCCCCTGTCGTTGCGCCCGACCTCGTACTCGACCTCCCCGTTCGGCGAAAGCTCGGCGGGGTCTCCCCTGACCTCGGAGTGGTGCACGAAGAGGTCCTCGCCCGTCGGCCTGACCAGGAAGCCGTAACCCTTCTCGGCATCGAACCACTTGACGCGCCCCCGCTCGCGCGGTGCCCCTTCGGCGGGCGTCCCGGAGTCTTCCTGAGCCTGGCCGTCTGTGGCAGGCCCGGGTAGGGCGGCGCCGGTAGTCCCGGCAGTCGAGCGGGTCTCTCCACTGTCGGCTTCGAGCACTATGGAATCCTCGGCGACCTTCACGACCACGGACTCGACCCCGGCCCAGTGCTCACGCCAGATCGGGTCCTCGGAGATCGAGGGGTCCAGCCACAGTCCCCAGCCGTCGCGCTCGCCGTGGTCGAGGACGCCCTCGAAGACGCTCTCGGGCTCGCGGGCGCTCCGCTCGCGGCGGTAGATGTCGTTGCGCGAGCGGAACGACTGCACCGAGGAGGCGCTGGTGCCAAGGGCGTTGGCGATCCAATCGTCGGTCTTACCCGCCTCGACCCATTCCCTGATCTGGTCCATGTGGGGCTTTAACGCTATGCGCTTTCTGGAGTCTGCCATGCTGCCGCTTGCTCCTTCTTACCTTCCAACCCGTTCTGCTTGATGCTGCGCTGAGCTGTTGATCGACGAGTCCTCTTTGAAAATAACGGATGACATCTTACCATCTTCATCCGGCTTTGCCGCCTTTCCCCGCGGATTAAGCCCCTTTCTCCCGCCCGGTGGTCCCCGGCGCGTCCCCGGCACCACCCTCGGGCGGGCCCGCCTTTTTTCTCTCCCCGCCCTCCTCGGCGACGCCGGGGGCGTCCTTGGCCTGCGGGTCCTGCACCCTCGAGGGCTCCTCGCCCCTGGCGGCATCCTCGCGGGCCGCCCTGCGGGCGCTCCTGTCCTCGGGGCTCGGCTTCTGCTCCCGCTCCTCCGCGGCGGCCCCGCCCTTTATGCCCCCTCCCTCGGATGCCACGCCCGCGTCCTGGGTCTCGTCGGCCGGCTCCTCCGGCTCGGCCTCGCGCGGTGGTTCGGGGAAGCCGGTGAAGCCCTCGCGGCCGAGGTCTTCCAGCAGCTCCCCGACGAGGGGGGCTGGAAGCTCCAGGTGCAGGGCGAGGGACTCTGCGTGGGCCAGCGTCTCGTAGGCGTCAGCGCCCTCCGGGTAGCCGAGGGCTTCGAGGGCGCTGGCGACGTTCGGCGTGGGCACGAGGGTATTCCCGCCGGCGGCCACCCGCAGGTACTGGAAGAGCGTGAGATCCAGGCCGCGTACCACGCCGACGATCGGCTCGGTCTCGTGGATGCGCCGCCGGACGAAGAGGCGGGTGTCGTAGCCGTCGGCCCAGCGCCTCAAGACCTCGCGCTCGTCCACGTAGTTGTACTGGGCTACCCTGTGCTGGAACTGCCCGAGCAGCCGGCCCGTGAGCAGGCGCAGCTCCCTTTCCCCGAAGAACCACCCGTCGCCCTCGACGTTCATGATGCCGCTGGCCCGCGGGATGGTCAGCGGCTCCTCCTCGTCGTAGAAGGTGTCGCGGAACTCGCGCACGAGCCCGCGGACCTCCTCCTCGCCGCGCCCGCTCTTCATCAGGGCTGTCTCGTAGACTGTAAGCGCGGGCTCCGACCGGTCCGCCGAGAACTCGTCGAGCCTGCGCGCCGCCCGCTCGAGCCTCCCTTCGTAGTCGGGGAGGTTCTGAACCTTCCAGGCGGCCTCGACGGCCCTCTCTGCCAACTCGACCATGCTTTCTCCTCGGTGGTCTTAAGAATTATTCCCCAGAATATAGCATCTTACGCAGGCTCAGAGCGCGCTCTTGAGGCCGTAGACGCCTGGGGCGGTCTGGACGAAGGGCGTGCCCGGGTTGTCGCGAACGTCGACGGAGAGCCGGGCCCTCATCGTGTTGTGGGGGGTCCTGCCGGCGCTCTTCAAGTACCCGGACTCGAGCGCGATCTCGGTTATGTCCGTGTAGTGGAGGGGATGGCCTACCTCCTCGAGGACTTCCCGCGCGGCGGCCTTGAAGTCCACCGCCGGCGGTCAGGGGGTCTCCGGGGAGACCTCGGGGTAGGCCCCGACCAGGCTCACGTAGGGGCAGTGCTCCTCCAGGGCCTCGAGCGCGCGCGTCACCCGCGCCTCCTCCGGGTGGCCCTGAAAGTCGGCGAAGAACACGTAGGTCCAGGCCCGCTTGCGGCTCGGGCGGCTCTCGATGCGGGTGAGGTTGATCCCCTCCTGCGCGAAGGCGGAGAGGGCGTCCTTGAGCACCCCGGGGCGATCCTTGACCGAGAAGAGCACGCTCGTCTTGTCCCGGCCGGTCCTCGCTGCCCACGCGCGGCCAAGCACTATAAAGCGCGTGGTGTTCGCCCTGGCCTCCTGTATGTTGGCGGCCAGAACCTCGAGGCCGTGCGCCCGGGCCGCCAGGGCGCTCCCGACCGCGGCCACCCCGGGCTCGACGGCAGCGCGGCGGGCCGCCTCGGCTGTGGAGTCGACCTCCTCGAGCCTGGCGTGGGGCAGCTCGCGCCTGAGCCAGCCCCCGGCCTGGGCGAGGGCCATCGGGTGGGAACACACGAGCTCGACGCGCTCGAGGGAGGGTTCGGCGGAGATCAGGTTCTGCGAGATCGGCAGGTAGACCTCGCCGCAGATCTTGAGGGGGCTGTCCATCATCTCGTCCAAGGTGTGGGTCACCGCCCCCTCCATCGAGTTCTCGACGGGGACGACGCCGTGCTCGACCTCGCCGCGCTCGACCCTGGCGAAGACCTCGGCCACCGTCCTCTGCGGCTCGAGCTCGACGCTCGTGCCGAAGGAGCGCAGGGCGGCCTCGTGGGTGAAGGTAGCCTCCGGGCCGAGGTAGGCTACCTTGAGGCGCGCCTCGAGCGAGATGGAGCAAGAGATGATCTCGCGGAAGACCGCCTCGAGGCCCCGCTTCGGGAAGCTCCCCTCGCCCAGGGCGGCCACCCTGTCGAGGACGGCCCGCTCGCGCGCCGGCGCGTAGGCAGCCAGGCCCCGCTCGTGCTTGATCTCCCCTATCCTCCGCGCCAGCCAGGCCCGCCGGTCGAGCAGGCGCACTATCTCCTCGTCCACAGCGTCTATGCCTTCGCGCAGCGTAGACATCTCGGCCTCGGTACTCGCCGAAGGGTCGCCGGGGCGGGCGAGGTGGAGCCTCTTGGGGTTGGGGGTGGCGCTCTTGTTTGTGGCGTCGGATGGGTTCATGGCGGATGCGGCCTCCTGTAAGGGTGTCCTCCGGGTCCGGGTAAAGGAGGAGCGTGGCCGCGCGTCAGGAGCGCGGGAGCCCCTCCCCGGTAAATCGCCGCAGTGCCGTGAACGCGCCGTGCATAACGCAGGCAAAGTACCAGAAGGGTACGGCCCGTGTCAAAAGCCCCCCACGCCGAGCAAGAGCAGCAAGACGACAACGGCGGCGAGCGCGAAGCGGTAGTAGGCGAACACCCGCAAAGAGTGCCCGGCCAGATAGTCGAGCAAGAACCTTATAGCCAGATACCCGACGACCCCAGAGGAGACGCTCCCAGCCAAGAACAGCAGCGCCCCGTGCGGGTCGATCCCCTCGACGGCCACATCTACCAGGCTCAAGAGCGCGGCTGCGGCCGTGATGGGCACGCTCATCAGGAAAGAGAACCGCGCCGCCTCGTCCCTGCGCAGGCCAAGGAACAGCCCGAGCGTGATCGTCGCCCCCGAGCGGGAGACGCCGGGGAACAGCGCGGCGGTCTGCGCCAACCCGATGCCGACCGCCTCCCGAAAGCTCAGCTTGTCGGAGTTGCGGTTCTTGCGCCCCGCGCTCTCCCCGACGATAAAGAGAGCGCCAATCAACACCAGGTTAAAGGCGACGAGCCACGGCGAGCGCGCCTCCCTCTCGAAGAAGTTCTGGAAAAGGAGCCCGACGATCCCCGCCGGCAGGCTCGCCACCAGGATAAGGTAGGCCATCCGCTGGTCCCGATCCTCGAAGTTCGGGCCGCGCAAAGAGTCGAGAAAGGCCAGCGCCATCCGAAGGAGGTCCCTCCAGAAAAAAGCGACCACCGCGAGGACCGTGCCCGTGTGTATCGCCGCGTCGAAGGTGAGGCCGAAACGTTCCTGGCTCATACCCAGAAAGTATTGGGAGAGCAGCAGGTGCCCGGAGCTGGAGACCGGCAAGAACTCGGTCAGCCCCTGCACTACTCCAAGGAAGATCGCCTCTAGAAGCTCGAGCACGCGGCTATCTTAGCCGATCCACCGCCAGCCATCAGCGGCCGAGTGTCAAGCAACGGGTGGTCACTGGCGGATGCGACCCTCGATCTGCTCTACCGGCCAGGAGTTCGGGGATGCCAGTGGGCGTCGAAGTTCGGGAGGCTGACGGCGTACCTCAGCGGATCCTCCTCCCGCGTCACTGCCGGCCAGAGCCTCTACTGGTAGTGCGGCCGGATCTAAACCCCGCTTAGCCGGGCGAGAGCTTGGGCGTCCTTGAGGGTGATGCGTCCCGAGTCCACCTCGATCACACCCCGGTTACGCATCTCGTTGAGCACCTTCGTGACCGACTCGCGGGTCGAGGCTACCATCGCCGCGAGGTCCTGGTGGGTGAGGCGCAGGTCTATGGTTATGAGCCCGTCGTGGCTCTGGCCGAACTTGTTTGCGAGTATCGGCAGCAAATTGGCGAGGCGCACCTCGGTCTCGCGGGGCAAAAGGCACTTGACCAGCTCCTCGTACTGCACCAGGCGCAGCTCGAGGAGGGTCATGATCTTGAACGCAACGCGCGGCTCCTGGCGGATGGCCCGCTCGACGAAGACCTTGGGGACCTTGGTCACCCGGCACTGCGTGACGGCCTCCGCGTAGGCCCTCTGCCTGGCCTCCCCGGCGAAGGCCAGATGCCCGAAGATGTCCCAGGGCTTGAGCAGCCGCAGCGTCGCCTCCTTGCTGCCGGAGTAGGGCCGAAAGAGCTTGAGGACCCCCGAGGTCAGCACGTAAAGCGCGTCGCCGTACTCGCCCTCGCGGTAGACGGCGTCCCCCGGCCCGTAAGTCCTCTCGGCCGAAGCGATCCCCATGCCGTCCAGAAGCTGCAGGAGCGATCTGCACTCCTCCTCCTGGAGCCGCGTGTACTCGGATAGAGAAGTATCAACGTCCAGGGTACTGCCTCCCTCCAAACCTGACCCCGCGACCGCCCTCATCCTCAGGGTCTTCGGCCTGAGCTGCTACATATTGCTACATTGTACATCATGTAGGAGCGCCACCGGGCAGCTCCAGCGGGACGGGCGCACCGAATTACGTTAGAATGCCCTAGCTGTTCGTGTTCGAGAGAGGAGACGAGGTGCGGGATCGGCTGGCGTTCGGGATCTTGATCATACTCCTGATCTTCCTCTTCGCCTTTACCTTCGCCGTCCTGGGCAAGGGCGAGTACGAACCGGCCCTGTTGACGCCACCTCTCTCGTAGACCTCCTCGGCCCGAGACACCTCCACCGGGGCGACGCTCCACGTCTCGCGTTCGCCAGTGACCT